>WHST01000036.1 GCA_009379955.1 Streptosporangiales bacterium
ACGCAGCATGCGGTGGTTTGAAACCATCACCTGTATGACGATCCCGAAGGGTCGACCTTCATCTCCAGCACAGCACGACAATCACGAGCATTCCAGCTTCTACATCAGAACCTCACAATCATCTTCAGGACACACGGTGCCGGCGGCACAGGGGGTGGAGGTTCTTGGTGTTGGTGGCGCCGCCGTGTTCCCAGCGGGTGGTGTGGTCGAGGTCGCAGGTCTTGGCGCGGCGGCGGCAGCCGGGGAACAGGCAGCGGGTGTCGCGGGCTTTGACGTAGCGGTCCAGTGCCGCGCTCGGCTTCCTGGTGGGGACCGCGGCCGGGACGGGTTCGATCGGGTCGGTCAGGAGCGGGGTCCAGTCGCCGGGGCGGTAGGTCTTCTCCCCGCGCGTCCGCAGCCACCCGGTGCTCGGGTCGAACACGAGCCTGCGCCAGGTCGACCCGGTGCGAGACGCGATGTCTCGGGCGAGTGGGGCGGGGATCGGGCCGTGCCCGTGCAGCTCGCCGGGCTCGGTGCCGCCGAGCAGGGTGTCCGCGGACACGGTGACCTCGACCCGCGCGGCGGGTGGTGCGTGGCCGGGGAGGGTGCCGAGGAGGAGGTCGGCGACGGTGTCGGCGCGCCGCTGGTCCAGCGTCCGCTCATCGCCTGTCGTGGCGGTGCGGGCGAGGTCGTCGACGCGGGTCCACGCGGCGGCGGCGGTGTCGCCGGCCATGATCGTGGTGAACGCCGACACCCCGTCGGGCAGTGGCTTCACCCACGCCGCCCGGTCCCTGACCCGCCACGCGGCCCGGTCCTGGGCGCCGGCGGGGTCGACCGCCATCACCGCGCGGCGCAGCGCGGCACGGAACTCGCTCAGCGACTGCTCCGGCGCCTTGGGCAGCACCCGCTCCTCCACCGCCACCGCCAGGCCCGGGGACAGGGCCTGGGTCTCGTCGGCCAGGGCCCGCAGGTGCCAGTACGTGACCTGGCCGCGCGCCAGCAGACCGAGGGTCGCGGTGAACACCGCGGTCGCGGACTCCGCGACCGCCAACCGGGAATGCACCGTGCCGTCCGACAGCCGCAGCAACGGCGCGAGCTCACCGCGGGTGTCGTGATCCCCACCGGGATCATCGCCATACTCGAACGCGCCCAGGAGGTGCTGCTGCCGCGCGGCGAGCGCGGCCTCGCACCGCTGGTACAGCCCCACCATCCGCAACCGCGAGTCATGCGTCACCGCGGCGACGTCGACCGCGTCCAGGACCCGCTGCATCTCCGCACCGGGCGCCAGGGCCCCAGCGGCGACCACGTGCAGGTCACCCACCGTCAACCAGACCCGCTACGTGACTGGGAGGTCCTGACATGACCAGTAAGTTCACCGAGCTTGCGATCGACTGTGCCGATCCCCACGGTCTCGCCCGGTTCTGGTGCTCGGTCCTTGGCTACGAGGTGCAAGACGAAGACGACGGAGTTGTCACCATTGGCTCGCCTCTGGTGCCTGACGGCAAGAACCGCCTTGGCCCGGTGCCACCGACGGTGACATTCGCGCACGTGCCCGAGGGCAAGACCGTCAAGAACAGGCTCCACCTCGACGTCAACCCAACCGACAGGGAGCAAGACGAAGAGGTCCGTCGCCTGCTCGACCTGGGTGCTCGACACGACGACGTCGGCCAAACCGGCGACGAGAGCTGGGTCTGTCTTGCCGACCCAGAAGGGAACGAGTTCTGCGTCCTTGCGGGCCGCCACCCCTGATCGGAGACCCGTGTCTGTAAGGGATCCCGCTACGGGCTGGTCGGCGCGGACGCGGTAGCGGGTCTGTCAGCGCCGCCGACGTGCGTGTTCGTGATGGATGTGCTGCAGGTGTAGCTGATGCTGGCGCCGGTGGGTGCCACCGGTGATGCTCGCCGCCCGTAGCTGGATGTGCTCCTGGTACTGCGGGCATTCGCCGAGCTCCTCGTGGACGCGGCCCAGCACGTGGTGCAGGAACGCCTTGACGTGGGTGGCGTCTTCGATGATTCGCTCCAGCTCGGCGATTCGCTCGGCTGCGACAGCCTTTGCGCTCCCGACGCTGGCGGACGGCTGCAGGGCGAGCTCGCTGATCTCCCGCAGGGTGAATCCGGCCTCCTGCCAGAAGTCGATGGCTGCCAGCTGGCGCACACCGTCGGCGATCGCCGCGGTCCTGCTGACCATCTTCGCCGGACTCGAGTTGCGAGTCCGGCACCCACTCCTGGACCTGCGGCTGTTCGGACTCCCCGGCCCGCGTGACTGCCTCTCGGACCACAAGAACTCCGGCCCCGTACATCACCATCAGCAGCGGGAGGAGCAGCCAGGTGAGCGGCACCGCGACCGCCGTGAACGTCAGCTCCGCGCACAACGTCGTCAGCAACACCAACGTCCACGCGCAGCACGCAACCGTCCCCGGTCCGGTGGAGTAGCGTTCTGAGCCCCGCTACCTACCTGCATGCTTGCTCTCCTCGGTGTCGGACTTCAGCGCGGGTCATGGCTGTGTAGTCCTTGAGCTCGACGACGTTGGCCACTCTGTCCATGCCTCGGCCGACCAGGCGTCTCGGCAGGTACGGCAGCATCCGGACGGACTGGTTGCGCAGCCAGAGCTTCGCTCGTGAGTCCGGCATCAGGCCGCCGTCACCGGCGCCGCGGGCGAACTCGTGGGCGTGGCTGACGAACTCGCGCATCTCCCGCTCATAGGTGGCATAGGCGAGGCGATGGTCACCATTTGCCGCAGCGAGTTCGCCGGCCAGTATGTACGCGCCGACAAGCGCCAGGCTGGTACCGATGCCGGACATCGGCGAGGCGCAGTAGCCGGCATCCCCGAGCAGCACTATCCGACCGCGTGACCAGGTATCCACCTGAACCTGGTTGACCCTGTCGAAGTAGAAATCAGGCGCGTCCCAGATCGTGGACAGCATCCGAGGGATCTCCCACGCCTCCTCCTCGAAGGCGCGGATCACCATCCGTTTCTGCTCATCGATGTCACGCCTGTCGTACTGCAGTGGCGCCGAGGGCAAGAAGAACCCGGCCAACGCCGCGCCGGGCTCGGGCTGTGGGTAGAGACCGGCTGTCCTTCCAGGCCGGCCGTTGCCGCCGGGCATGGTGTACATCAGCTGCCAACCGTCGAGGTCCAGTGCGGTCGTGGTGGTGAAGAGCGACACGTAGCAGCCGAGGTCGCGGATGTAGCGCTCCTCTGGGCCGAACACCAGGCGGCGGACGTTGGAGTGCACGCCGTCCGCACCGACCAACAGGTCGAACCGCCTGGACGCACCCGTCTCGAACTCGACGTGGACGCCGTCGTCGTCCAGCTCGGCCGCCGTGATCGAATCTCCGAAGACGTACTCGACGTCGTCACGGCTCGCGTCGTAGAGGATCCGAGCCAAGTCGGTGCGCAGAATCGCCATCTCGGCGATGGGGCCGCCCGAGTCTCCGAACACCTCGGTGCTTAGCGTCGCAACCCTCTTGCTCTTGTGATCGACGAACGCCATGCCGCGTGCTCCGGTGTGCGCCTTCCTGACCTGGGGAATGATGCCGGTCCGCTCAGCCACCTGTCTGGCCGTACCGCGGATGTCGACTGCGTGACCACCGCTACGAGGCGCGGGCGCACGTTCCACCACGGTCGCGTGGAACCCGAACCTGTGGAGCCAGTACGCCAGGGCGGGTCCTCCGATCCCGGCACCGGAAATGAGGATGCTGCGGTTCTTCATGGGTCTCCCTGCTGTGTCGTCGCAGCCGATGGCACGGTGTGCGTACGGCGTATCTGCGGTCTCCGTACACCGTCGACCGTAGCGACGGAGTGCTGCTCTCTGCTAGAGAAACACGGGATTGGTGTCCTAGGTCGATCAGGAATTGAACTAGTACACTTCTCGCAGGCAGTGACCTCATCGATGGAGAGGGAGGGCCCCGGTGTCGTCGTCGACGCAGCGACCGGATCCGCCATACCGGGCGATCGCCGCGGAGATCCGTGCTCGGATCATGACCGGCAAACTGCGACCCGGAGATCGGGTGCCCTCCGTCCGGCAGATCGCCCAGCGATGGGGCGTTGCTGTCGCGACCGCAACCAGGGTGACCGCGACCCTCCGCGACGAGGGGCTGGTCGAACCGCGGGTCGGGTCCGGCACGGTGGTCAGCGCACACAGCAGTCACAGGCAGCCGGCCAGCCCGACCGCGCCCAACCTGGCCACGTCACCGACGCCACGGCAGGCGGGTCTCTCCGATCAGGCGATGAACCGGAAACACCTGCTGCGCACCGCGATCACGATCGCCGACACCGAGGGACTCGACGCGGTGTCGATGCGACGACTCGCGGCCCACCTCGGCGTCGGTCCGATGTCGCTGTACCGACACGTGGCGAACAAGGACGACCTGCTGATCCAGATGGCCGACAGGGCGTTCGGCGAAATCGACCTACCCGAGCCGGGCCCGGAAGGGTGGCGCGCCAAACTCGAGCTGATCGCCCGCCAGCAGTGGCAGCTGTGCCGACGACATCTCTGGCTACCCAGGACCGTCTCGTTCACCCGACCCTTGCTCGTGCCCAGCATGATGGCGCACACCGAGTGGACGCTGCGCGCACTCGACGGGCTCGGGCTGCCCCTGACCACACGGATGCGCGAAGCACTCACTCTGCATGCACTGGTCCTCACCGTTGCTCTGTCCATGGCGGATGAAGCCGAAGCGGAGCAGAACACCGGCGTCACGCTCGACCGGTGGAGCGCGACACAACGAACACGAGCGCACGAACTGCTCAACAGCGGACGATTTCCACTGCTGGCAACAATTCCAGAAGGCACGGCACGGGACCTGGACCGATTGTTCGAATACAGCCTTGCCCGTCATCTCGACGGTTTCACCGCCCTGGTGAGACGTGACGATGCAAGGTGAAGAGAGGCCCAACCCGTGGCCAACACACGGACATCCGGTGGCGCGGGCGACGCAGGTCGGGTTCCATGGCACCCATGCCCCGGAGACTCACTCGGGCGGTCGTCGCCTTCACCGCGACCACCGCACTCCTGCTGACGGCAACCCCCAGCGGGGCCACGGCCGAGCCGCGCCACGTGAGTGGGTACGGGCCGTGGCACGCCAGGCTTCTCGGCGAGCACGTCGTCGGCAAGGACGTCGTGGTGGACGGGACGCGGGTGGGGGAGCTGTCGTCCATCGACTACGACCGGCGGACGGGGGCGTACTACCTGATCGCCGACGACACCGAGCTGGCGCCGGCGCACTTCTACACCGTCCGCATGCGGGTCTCGGGCAACGGTGTCAGCGGTGTCCGGTTCGCGCGGTCGACGTGGATCCTACGAACGGACGGCACGGTGTTTCCGGCGCTGTCCGGTGACGGCACCGAGCTCGCCGACCCGGAGTCGATGCGGGTCGATCCGCGGACCCGCACCCTGTACTGGGGGAGCGAGGGCAAGCGGGAGGTCGCGGCAGACGGCTCGGCGGAGCTGGTGGACCCGTGGGTGCGGCAGATGACGGTCGGAGGCAGAAACCTTCGACAGCTCGCGACGCCGGAGAACATGCGGATGACTGCGACCGAGGCCGGGCCGCGACGCAACCTGGTGTTCGAGGGGCTCACCCTGACGGCCGACGGTCGCCAGGTGGTCGCGTCGGCCGAGGGTGCGCGGTACGAGGACGGGCCGATCGCCATGACCGGGCACGGCGCGGTGAACCGCCTGACGTGGTGGGACAGGCGCAGCGGGCGTGCGGTGCGTCAGCTCGCGTATCCACTCGACGCGATACCCGTCGCGCCCGAGCCGCCGTCGGCGGCGGCCGACAACGGCATCAGCGAGATCCTCGCCGTCGACCGGTGGCGCTATCTCGTCGTGGAGCGCTCGTTCGCCAGCGGGGCCGGCAACAGCATTCGCGTCTACGAGGTCGACACCCGCGGCGCGACGAACGTGCTGCGCCGCACGTCGTTGTCGAGCGGCGACTATGCGCCGGTACGGAAGCGGCTCGTTCTCGACCTCGGCGCGGTCGGCCTCGAGCATGTCGACAACATCGAGGGCGTGACGTGGGGCCCGCGCCTGCCGACGGGCGAGCACAGCCTGGTGTTCGTGTCGGACGACAACTTCAACGACGTGCAGGTCACCCAGCTCGTGACCGTCGCCGTCCGGCCCAGCCGCTGACGTCAGGACGCGTCGCTCACCGTGCTCATGTTGAAGTCGGCCACGCGCAGGGTCGGCATGGCGGTGCGGGTGAAGTAGTCGCCGAGCTCGCGTGCCAGCGTGCGGCGGGTGCCGCCGATCTCCAGGATGCGGCGCAGCATCTCGACGGGGCTCTCGTTGAAGCGGAAGTTGTTCACGGCCCCGACGACCTCGCCGCCTTCGACGAGGTAGACGCCGTCGCGGGTGAGACCGGTGAACAGCAGCGTGCGCGGGTCGACGGGACGGATGTACCAGAGGCTCGTGAGCAGCAGGCCGCGCGAGGTGTTCGCGACGACGGCGTCGGTGTCGACTGTGTCGTCGCCGCCCTCGGCGATCAGGTTGTCGACGGCGAACGTGGCGGGGCTGTCGGTGAGCGACGCGGTGTGCCGGGTCTGCAGCAGGGCGGACAGCGTGCCGCGGTCGATCCACGACACCGGACCGATCGGCAGTCCGTTGTCGAAGACGGAGTCGGCGGCGGACGAGCTGCGGGCGACGACGAACGGGCACGACCGCAGGCCCGGAGCGGCGGGATCGGACCGCAGGGTGAACGGTGTGTCGCCGAGGCGTTCGCCGATGCGGGTGCCGCCACCGGTGGCGGAGAACACCGAGCGGCCGTCGTGCGCGTCGCGGGCCGCGGAGGACGCGTAGAGGTACACGTAGAGGTCGGCGACCGCGGACGGGGGCAGGACGGTCTCGTAGCGACCGGCGGGCAGGTCGACGCGCCGCTTCGCCCAGTCGAGCTTGGTGACCAGGCCGGCCTCGAGCGCGTGCGCGTCGACGTCGGAGAAGTCGTCGGTGCCGACGCCCGTCCACACCGAGCGCGCGTAGTCGGCGGACTTGACGTTGAGCTCCAGCCGCCCGGTCGGCTGGTCGTGGCGCAGGCGCACGCCTGTGCCCGTGCCGAGGAAGGTGGAGGTGAGGTCGTGCTCCGCGAAGCCGAAGAGCAACCTGCCCTCGTGCGACGCCTGCGTGAACGCCTCGCCGAGCTGGGGCGCCAGCGACCCGAACACCCGGACGGACGTCTCGGCGGGTGGGTCGTCCCACGGCCCGGCGGGCGCGGTGTCGTCGGGGCGGGCGAGTGGACGCGCGTCGTCGGCGGCCGTGCCGGTGCGCGCGGCGTGCTCGGCCTCGCGGACGACGGCCTCGATCTGGTCGGCGGTCGCGCCGCCGCGCGCGATCGTGCCGACGGCGGTGCCGCGCTCGCCGCCGACGGTCGCGATGACGGTGAGGGTGCGCGAACGGCTCACCCCGTTGGTCGTCAGCGAGTTCTCCGCCCAGCGGAGGTCGGCATGGCTGTGCTCGTCGGCGACGACGACGCAGCCGTCCGCCGTGCTGAGCGCGAGCGCGCGCTCGACGGTCTCCTGTGGCGTCACGCGCTGTTCTCCTCGCCGGTGTTGAGGACGTTGATCCCGCGGAACAGTGCGCTCGGGCACCCGTGGCTCACCGGCGCCACCTGGCTCGGTTGTCCCTTTCCACACTGGAACGTGCCGCCGAGGACGTAGGTCTGCGGCCCGCCGACGGCCTCCATCGCCCCCCAGAAGTCCGGCGTGCGCGACTGGTACGCGAAGTCGCGCACCTGCCCGGCGAGCCGCCCGTCGCGGATGGCGTAGACGCGTTGGCCGGTGAACTGGAAGTTGTACCGCTGCATGTCGATCGACCAGGACCTGTCGCCGACGACGTAGAGCCCGCGCTCGACACCCGCGATGAGCTCCGCCGTCGAGGGTCCGCCGGCTGCGTGCCGCAACGACACGTTGGCCATGCGCTGCAACGGCACGTGCCCGGCCGAGTCGGCGTACGCGCAGCCGTTGGAACGGCCGAGATCCTTCAGAGCGGCCATCCGGCGATCGAGCTGGTAGCCCACGAGCACGCCGTCGCGGACGATGTCCCAGCTGCCGGCCGCCACGCCCTCGTCGTCGTAGCCGACCGTCGCGAGACCGTGCTCGGTCGTCCGGTCGCCGGTGACGTGCATGGCGGGGGAGCCGTAGCGCAGGGAGCCGAGCTTGTCGAACGTCGCGAACGTGGTGCCGGCGTACGCGGCCTCGTAGCCGAGCGCGCGGTCGAGCTCGGTGCCATGACCGATCGACTCGTGGATCGTGAGCCACAGGTTCGACGGGTCGATCACGAGGTCGAGGCTGCCGGACTCGACGGGCGGCGCCTGGGCCCGCTCGGCGAGATGGTCCGGCAGCTCGGCCAGCTCCGTGGCCCAGTCCCAGCCGGTGCCCGTGACGTACTCCCACCCCCGCGCGGCCGGTGGCGCGAGCGTACGAACGTCGGTGAACTGCGCGTCGTCGACGGCGACGACGGTGAGCTCGGGGGCCACCCGGACCCGCTGCTGCGTCGTGACGGTGCCGGCGAGGTCGGCGTAGAACTTGCTCTCCCGCACCGCGAGGAAGCTCGCGTCGACGTGGTCGACGCCGGGCCCGGCGAGCAGTGCGCGGCTGCGTTCAGCAAGCACCTCGACCTTGTCCGCGGTCGGCACCTCGAACGGGTCGACCTCGTAGGGGGACACCCAGGTCGCGTCCTCGTGCACGGGCTCGCCGGCGAGCTCGACCGGCCTGGTGTTGAGCGGCCGGCTCGTCCTCGCGACCTCGACGGCTCGCTCCGCCAGCACGACAGCCGCCGCGGGGTCGACGTCGACGCCCGCGGCGAACCCCCAGGTGCCGTCGTGGAGGACCCGGACCGAGACGCCGACGTCGCCGGAGTCGGACGCGCCCTCGATCCGCGCGTCGCGCAACCTGATCCGCTGCCGGCGCACGCGCTCGACGCGGACCTCGGCGTGGGACGCGCCGAGGTCGCGGGCGCGCTGACGTGCGGCGTCGGCGATCGCGGAGAGGGGGAGCGCGAGCAGCTCGGGGTCGATCGCCGCGGGGGAGTCGTTGGCCACGCCCCGACCCTAGTAGGACGCCGGCTGATAGCGTCCACGCGTTCGGTGATCGAGCGGTCGGCAGGAGGTCGAAGGTGGGGCGCACCGTCCTCGTCACGGGCGGCAACCGCGGCATCGGACTCGCGATCGCGCGGGCGTTCGCCGACGCGGGCGACACCGCGGTGGTGACGCATCGCGGCGGCGAGCCGCCGGACGGCCTGGCCGGCGTCCGTTGCGACGTCACCGACACCGGTCAGGTCGACAGGGCGTTCGCCGAGGTCGAGGAGCGCTTCGGCCCGGTCGAGGTGCTCGTCGCCAACGCCGGCGTCACGAAGGACCAACTGCTGCTGCGGATGTCCGAGGACGACTTCGCGTCCGTCGTCGACACCAACCTCACCGGCACCTACCGGGTGACCAAGCGCGCGTTGCGGGGGATGATCCGGGCGCGGCACGGGCGCATCGTGCTGGTCTCGTCCGTCGTCGCGCTCCTCGGTTCGCCCGGTCAGAGCAACTACGCGGCGTCCAAGGCGGGACTCGTTGGGTTCGCGCGGTCACTCGTCCGCGAGCTCGGCCCACGCGACATCACGGTCAACGTCGTGGCTCCCGGGTACGTGGAGACCGCCATGACCGCCGACCTGCCCGCGGAGCGGCAGGCACATTACAAGCAGCAGATCCCGCTCGGTCGCTACGCCTCGACCGGCGAGGTCGCGGCCGTGGTGCGGTGGCTGACCAGCGACGACGCGGCGTACGTCACCGGTGCCGTGCTGCCGGTCGACGGCGGACTGGGAATGGGGCACTGACGATGGGCATTCTGGACGGCAAGACGATCCTCGTGGCCGGGGTCACGATGGACACCTCGCTCGGCTTCGGCGTGGCGAGGGTCGCGCAGGAGGAGGGTGCGCGGGTCATCATCACGAACTTCGGCAGGGCCCTTTCGATCACGCGGCGGATCGCGAAGCGCCTGCCGGTCGAGCCGATCGTCCTCGAGCTCGACGTGTCGGACGAGGATCACCTCGCGAGCCTCGCCGACCGCCTGGGCGAGCACGTCGACTCACTCGACGGCGTCATGCACTCGATCGCGTTCGCGCCGCAGTCATGCCTCGGCGGCGACTTCCTGGAGGCGCCGTGGGCCGACGTCGCCGTCGGGCTCCAGGTGTCCGCCTACTCACTCAAGGCGCTGACGGCCGCGGCGCTGCCGCTGCTGCGCGAGGGCGGCTCCGTCGTGGGGCTGACCTTCGACGCGAGCGTCGCGTGGCCCGCCTACAACTGGATGGGCGTCGCGAAGGCCGGTCTGGAGTCGACCGCCAGGTACCTCGCGCGCGACCTCGGCCCGCGAGGCATCAGGGTCAACCTCGTGTCCGCCGGGCCTACCCGCACGCTGGCCGCCAAGAGCATCCCCGGGTTCGACGAACTCGAGGCGGGATGGGATGGGCGCGCGCCGCTCGGCTGGGACAACACCGACATCACGCCGACGGCCCGCACCTGCGTCGCGCTGCTGTCGGACTTCTTCCCGAAGACGACGGGCGAGATCGTCCACGTCGACGGCGGCTATCACGCCATGGGTGCCTGAGCCCTGAGCCGTCTACTCCCAGACGAGATCAGGTCGCCGCGGGCGGCTTACATGTGTGCATCTGGTCATGCGCATCTGCTGTCGGCTCCCCGAGTTCGGCCGGTTGATGCGTGGATCAACACGAGTTTCCTGTCCATGACAGGCTAACCAACTGGAATTACCAGCGCAAGGCCCAACGTCACCGAGAGACGACGGAACGTGAGTTTCCGGGCAGTGACCTACGTGCAGTGCTTCTAGGTGCAGTGCCCTTCGAGGCAGATGAGGTCGGGCGGGCAGTCGGCGTCGAGGCCGCAGTCCTCGTCCGGCCCCGGACGCACGGAGGTGCGCTGGGCGAGGCGTGCCGCGAGCTGGTCGACGAGATCGTCCGACGGACGTGTCTCGGTGGGCTCGAGCGGCTGCGTCATGCGAAAACCATGCCTCCTGGGTCCGCGGACGTCAACGCGCCCGCTCACTGGGGGTGGTCGTGCGGGGGCGGCTGCGGGCGACCGCGGCCCTGGCCTTGGCCGAGATGCCGGCGTCGAGGACGGCGTCGCTGTCGATGAGCGCGGTGAGCAGCCAGGTGCGGATCGCGGTGACGTGCTCGGCCGCGGCGCGCCTGGCGCCGTCGGGGTCGTGACGTGCGATCGCGTCGACGATCCGCCGGTGGTCGGTGCCCTCCGGCACGTTGGTCGGTTCGAGGCGGCGAGCGATCACGAAGGCCTGGTGCAGCTTCAGGTGCAGGTCCGCGAGCAACAGGTCGAGCTCGCGGTTGTTGCCGAGGGCCGTGAGCCTGCGGTGGAAGCGGTAGTGGGCGAGGATCTCCTCGGAGTTCGCCCAGGTATGTCCGGACGCGTCGACGGCGAACGCGGCAAGCTTCTCCAGCTCGCCCGGATAGCGCTGGCTGCCGATGGCCGCCTTGGCCGCCGCCATGGGTTCGAGCACGCTCTGCAGGTCGAGCAGGTCGCGAGCCTCGCGAACGGTGACCGACCGGATGCGGTAGCCGGACCGCGGCGTCGCGGTGATCCAGCCCTGCCGGCGCAGGACGGCGAGCGCCTCCCGTACCGGCGTCTTGCTCATGCCAAGCAGCTCTGTCAGCTCGCCCTCCGACACCCAGGCACCCGGTGCGAGCTCACCGGTGACGATCCGGCGCTTGAGCGCGCCGATCGCCTCGTCGCTCAGGAGCACCGGCGTCTCCTGGATCCGCGCGTGGCTCACCCCGTGGTCTCCTCGGTCCGTGCGACGGCACCCTGATATGACCAGTGCCAGGATTGATGGTGCCACCATTGCCCTACCGGACGCCAATGCGCAAGGGTTCGCGCATGGTCCCGGTGCTCACGCGCGACGAGTACGTCGCCCTCGCGCGCGGTCGCGGCGCCCCCTTGCTCCTCCAGATGGAGGCGCCGTGGTGCGGCGACTGTCATCTCGCACTCCCGGAGCTCGAGGCGGTCGCCGAGCGGTACGGCGACCGGCTGACGGTGCTGCGGCTCAACGCGGACGCCGATTCGCGCCTGCGTGAGGAGTTCGGCCTGCAGGGCTACCCCACCTATGTCTTCGTCGAGGACGAGCGCGTGACCGCGTCGTGTCTCGGCGCTCCCGAATTCGGACTCACCCGGCTGGTCGAGATCATCGTTCCGTGATCGTACGGGTTCCCGAGGCCGCCGGCGTCGATATCTGGGCAGTGGCGGGCGACGGCCGCAGACTGGCCGGCACGGGCAGCGGCACGCTCGACGTCCCCGACGGTGCCGTCCTCGAGGTCAGGGGCCGCCGGCGCAGGCAGGCGCGCCTCGCCTGGCTCGCGGAGCTCGACGTCCCCGTCGTGTCGGTCGACGTCCAGCGCTCCGAGGTGGCGGCCTTCGACCTGATGGCCGTGGCGTCGATCCCCCATCTCGCGGTCCTGACGGCGGCCGGCGCGGGCATCGACGGGCCGACGGTGGCCGCGATCGCCCGCGCTCCGTCGCTCGCGGTGCTCCAGCTGGCCGCGCCGAACCTGCGCCGCGGAGACCTGCTCGCCTTGCGTACGGCCCTGCGGCTACGCCAGGTGCGCCTCGACGTGCCCCACGTCCCGCCCGAGGAGGTCGTGGAGGCGGTGGGCGAGCGGTCGCTCGTCGCGTTCGGTATGTCCCAGCCGCGGTTGACGGCGCTGCTGCTCGACCGGGTGTTGGCGCTCTGGCCGTTGCGCGAGCTCTCCGTCGCGGTCCAGTACGTCGACTCGGCGACCATGTCGGCGTTGCGGCGGCTCTCCGGCCTGAGGCAGCTGGCGATCGACGGGGGCTGGACCGAGTTGACCGCGTGGGACGTCACCGCGCTTGTCACGGGCCTGCCCGAGCTTGCCGAGTTCGACCTCAGCGAGTCCGGGCGGCAGGTGTCACCCGACCTGCTGATCGGCGCGTGGTGGGTGCGGCCGGGCCTGCGGATCAACGGCCTGGCCATGGACGCCGCCTCGACCGGCCGCTTCGTCGAGCGCTGGCGGCTGGGCGAGGCCTGACGGCGACCCGCTCAGGGCTGGTCCTCGGCATCGGCGGCCTCGACCTCGTCGCGCGGGATGCCGAGCAGGAAGAGCAGCGAGTCGAGGTAGGGCAGGCTCAGGGACGTGTCGGCGGCCGCGCGGAGCGCGGGCTTGGCGTTGAAGGCCACGCCCAGGCCCGCCCGCTGGATCATGTCGAGGTCGTTCGCGCCGTCGCCGATAGCGACGGTCTGCCGCAGCGGGACCCCGGCGTCCGCGGCGAACCGTTCGAGCAGGTCGGCCTTGGCGGCGCGGTCGAGCAGCGGTCCGGTGAGCTCCCCGGTGAGCCGGCCGTCGACGACCTCGAGGGTGTTCGCCGCGACGTAGTCGATGCCGAGCTCGGCGGCCAGCGGCGCGATGACCTGGGTGAACCCGCCGCTCACGACTGCAATCCGGTGGTCGAGGCGGCGCAGCGTGCGGACGAGTGTGCGGGCTCCCGGAGTGAGTCGCAGCTGCGCGCGCACGTCCTCCAGGACGCTCTCGGGCAGCCCGGCCAGCAGGCGTACGCGTTCGCGTAGCGACTCCGCGAAGTCGAGCTGCCCGGCCATCGCGGCCGCGGTGATCTCGGCGACGCGGGGACCGCAGCCGGCGTGCTCGGCGAGCAGCTCGATGACCTCGTCCTGGATGAGTGTGGAGTCGACGTCCATGACGACGAGACGCTTGCCGCGGCGTTGCAGCCCGGACGGGTGGACGGAGACGTCGACGTGCTGCGCGACGGCCTCCTCGGTCAGGGCCGCCTTGAGCGCCTCGGCGTCCGCGCCCGACACCTCGAGCTCGATGGCGGTGCAGGGGTAGCGGGCGAGGCGCAGGATGCGGTCGATGTTCGCGCCGAGCGACGCGGTACGCCCCGCGATGGCCGCCACGGCACCCGGGCGCAGGGGAGCGCCGAGCAGCGTGACGTGCAACCGGTCGCTGCGCCGCGGATCGTTGTCGCCGGTACCCGGGGTCAGGTCGATGTCGACGCCGAGCTCGGACGCGACCTGATGGAGCCGCTTGGCGAGCCCGTTCTCCGGGTCGGGCGCGGCGAACAGGATGCCGAGGACGATCCACCCGCGGATGACGATCTGCTCGACGTCGAGGACCTCGACCTCGCCCTCCTCGGCGACGCCGGCGAACACCTGCGACAGCAGGCCGGGACGGTCGCGACCGGTGAGGGTGACGAGGAGGGTGCGGGACGCGTCGGTCTCCGGGCGGGGCGAAGGAACCTCCATGGTCCCTGCACGCTACCCGCGGCCGCTGCGCCGCCGCCGCCGACCCCGGGTGGTGCGGAGGGACCCCACGTGGACGCATCGCATTGGCTATGGCACATACGACGCCGCCACGTGGGAGTCGGCCGCGCTACTCCGCGCCGTGCTCGGTCACGGAGTTGTACGCCGCGACGCGGGCGCGGCGTACGGCGCGTTCGAGGTCGCGCAGGGCGGAGCGGCGTGCGTCGGCCTCCCACGTGCTGACCGCGCCGCCGTCGTCGGCGAGGCCGACGGCCGAGATGGCGGCCAGGCGCGCGGCCTGCGCGGCGACCCGCAGCGCGCGCGGCGGGTACCCGGGCGCGAGGGTGAGGCGGTCGCTGCCGCCGCGCCTGATGCCGGCGAGTGTCGCCGCGGCGCCGGGGTTCCACGTCGCGACGTCGAGGTCGAGGAGCGCGTCGGCCGCGTCGCGCAGAGTCAGGGCAAGGTGCTGCTCGGCCTCCGCCAGCGTCGGCGTCGCGCCGGTTGCCCGGGTCAGCCGGTGGCGGGTCCAGCGCAGGCCGGTGTACGACGATCCGCGCGCGTCGGCGGTCGGGACGAGCCCGGTGGCGTCGTCGCGGAGCTCGACGAGCACCGCCTCGCCGGCCTCGATGGCGCTGGCGTTGAAGTCCGCGGGGCCCGCCAGGCCGAGCGGGTCGCCCGGCGCCGGCAGCGCGAGCCGGAAGGCGGCGAGACCCCGGCCGCGGAGGTCGCCGAGCACCTGGCGCAGGGGCGTCTCAGCAGCCGTCGCGCCGGCGGTGACGACCTGGGCGCCGTGGGTCCGTTCGAGCGCGTCGACGACCTCGTCGAGGCCGCAGTGTCCGAGCAGCCAGGCGTTGCCCCAGCCGACCAGGTCGGCCGAGGCCGGGCACGAGATCTCCGGTGGCGCCACCCGTCGAGGATAGGCGCCTGTGTCGTACGTTTGTGCCGTGCGGCAGGGGGCGACTGCGAGAGGATGTCATGACGGGATCGACCGGGTGCGCCCCAGCGGAGGAGGCCGTCGCGCATGGATGACGTGCTGCGGCTCGACTCCGTGTCCGTCGTCAGGAACGGTGCGACCCTGCTCGACGAGCTCAGCTGGAGTATCCGCGAGGGAGAACGCTGGATCGTCCTCGGTCCCAACGGCGCGGGCAAGACGACGGCGATGCGCCTCGCGGCCGCCCAGCTGTTCCCCACGAGCGGCACCGTCGACATCCTCGGCGAGCGGATGGGCGCGGTCGACGTCTTCGAGCTGCGGCCGCGGATCGGCGTGACCAGCTCCGCCGTCGCCGAGCGCATCCCGCCGGGGGAGCGCGTCCGCGACATCGTCATGACCGCCTCGTACGCCGTCATCGGCCGCTGGCGCGAGCAGTACGACGGCGCCGACGAGGGCCGGGCGCTCGAGCTGCTGTGGCAGCTCGGCTGCGGGCACCTGGCCGACCGCACGTTCGGCACCCTGTCCGAGGGCGAGCGCAAGCGGACGCAGATCGCCCGCGCACTGATGACCGATCCCGAGCTGCTGCTCCTCGACGAGCCCGCCGCCGGCCTCGACCTCGGTGCGCGCGAGGACCTCGTCCGGCGGCTGTCCGGGCTCGCCGCCGACCCGTACTCACCCGCGAGCGTCCTCATCACCCACCACGTCGAGGAGATCCCACCCGCCTTCACCCACTGCCTGCTGCTGCGCGACGGCCGTTCCGTGGCGCAGGGGCCGATCGGGGAGGTCCTCACCGCGGAGTCGCTGTCGAAGTGCTTCGGGGTGTGGCTGCGGCTCGACCGGATCGACGACAGATGGGTCGCCCGAGGTGCGCCGTGACCAGTCCGTTGTCCCCTGTGAGGGTCGGATCCGCGTAGGCTGCAGGTGTGAACTTCGACGCCTGGGTGTGGTGGCTGATCATCGCTGCCGCCCTCGGCATCCTCGAGGCGGTCACCCCGGTTCTCGTATTCGGCATGCTCGCGGTCGCGGCGGTGGCCGGCATGGTCCTGGCACTCGTCGGACTGCCCGTCGGCCTGCAGATCCTCGGGTTCTGCGTGGCGGCGATCGCGACGCTCGGTGTCGTCAGGCCGATCGTCAGGAAGTACTCGCGGTCGCGTCCAGGTGAGCGCTCCGGCGTCGCCAGGCTGGTCGGGCAGGACGCCCTGGTCCTCGAACGCGTCGACGCCCACGACGGACGGGTCAAGGTCGGCGGTGAGGTCTGGTCGGCGCGGGCGTACGACCCGAGTCTGGTGCTGGAGGCGGGCTCCATGGTGCAGGTGATCGAGATCGACGGCGCGACCGCGCTCGTCTACGGCACGGGAACGGAGCTCGAGCAGTGACCGCAGAAATCATCGCGATCATCGTGGTGGCGCTGGTCGTCATCGTCACCCTGGCGCGGACGGTACGGATCATCCCGCAGCAGCGCGCTGGTGTCGTCGAGCGGCTCGGCAAGTACAACCGCACGCTCGAGGCCGGGCCACGGCTGATGATCCCGTTCTTCGAACGGATCAGGACCATGGCCGACCTGCGCGAGCAGGTGGTGCCGTTCCCGCCGCAGCCGGTCATCACCCAGGACAGCCTGAGCGTGAACGTCGACACGGTCGTCTACTACACCGTCACCAACGCGCGCGATGCGACGTACGAGATCGCCAACTTCATCCAGGGCATCGAGCAGCTCACCATCACGACGCTGCGCAACGTCATCGGCTCGATGGACCTCGAGCGCACGCTGACCTCGCGCGAGGAGATCAACAACGCGCTGCGCGGCGTCCTCGACGAGGCGACCGGCAGGTGGGGCGTCCGGGTCAACCGGGTCGAGCTGCGCGCGATCGACCCGCCGCCGACCATCAAGGACGCGATGGAGAAGGCGATGCGCGCCGACCGCGACAAGCGCGCCGCCATCCTCAACGCCGAAGGCACCAAGCAGTCCCAGATCCTGACCGCCGAGGGTGACCAGCAGTCGGCCATCCTCCGTGCCCGCGGTGAGGCGGAGGCCACGGTGACCCGCGCCGAGGGCGAGGCACGGGGACAGGCCCTGCGCGCCAAGGGCGAGGCGCAGGCGATCGAGACCGTGTTCGAGGCGATCCACGAGGGCGACCCGGACTCCAAGCTGCTGTCGTACCAGTACCTCCAGATGCTGCCGAAGCTCGCCCAGGGCGACGCGAACAAGTTGTGGATCGTGCCGAGCGAGCTGAGCAAGGCGCTCGAGGGCCTCGGTGGCGTCGTGGGCGCGTTGACCGGTGAGACCGACGAGGAGAAGGCGACCGCCGCCGACCGTTCGGCGAAGAAGGACGCGCGGGTGGCCGAACGCAAGCGCCAACGCGCGACCGGTGCCGAGCTCGCCCAGGCCATCGAGCAGCTCGGTGCCCCCGCCGTCGGTCCGGTGGCCGGTGACGTCGCGCGCCGGCCGGACGACGCCTCAAGCTCGGAGTGACGCCCCTGGAGGGCGCGGCCATCCTCGGAGCGGGAATCGCGGCGGGCGGCATCAACACGATCGTCGGGTCGGGCTCGCTGGTGACGTTCCCGACGTTGCTCGCGCTCGGGTACCCGCCGGTCGTCGCCAACGTGTCCAACACCGTCGGCCTCGTCCTCGGTGGGGTGAGCGGCGCGATCGGCTACCGCAGGGAACTCGCCGGGCAGCGCCGGCGGATCATCGAGCTCGGCGTCGCCGCGGTCCTCGGCGGGATCACCGGAGCGGCCCTGCTGCTCCTGCTCCCCGAGTCGGCGTTCGGCGCGATCGTGCCCGCGCTGATCCTCGTGGGCGTCGTGCTGGTGATCCTGCAGCCGAGGATCAACGGGTGGCTGGCGAAACACCGCGAGGCGGACCACGACCGGGTGGTCCCGATGCTCATCGGCGCGTACCTCGCCTCGGTGTACGGCGGCTACTTCGGCGCCGCGCAGGGCGTGATCCTGATGGGCGTGCTCGGCATCTTCGTGCACGACCACATGCAGCGACTCAACGCCGCGAAGAACGTCACGACCACGATCGTCAACCTCGTGGCGGCGATCGTCTTCATGATCGTGGCCGACGTCTCCTGGGCCGCGGCGGGACTGATCGCGGTCGGCTCGATCATCGGCGGCCAGCTGGGCGCGCGCGTCGGTCGCAGGCTGCCGCCCCTGGCCCTGCGCATCGTCATCGTCGTCGTGGGCCTGGCGGCGATCGCGAAGCTGCTCCTCGACTGACAAGTCAGGGGGCGGGCACGTGCTGGCCCTTGCCCAGCACGACGACGCCGCCGGCCGACACGGTGAAGCCGCGGGCCTCGTCCTCCGCGCGGTCGACGCCGATTCGCACGCCCTCGGGCACCACGACGTTCTTGTCGAGGATCGCCCTGCGGATCACGGCATGCCGACCGATCTGGACGCCCTCCATGAGCACCGACTCGCTCACCTCGGCCCACGAGTTCACCCGGACGAGGGGGGACACGACGGACCGTTCGACATGGCCACCGGAGACGATCGCGCCGTGCGACACGATCGAGTCGACCGCCATGCCGGTGCGGTCGGTGGCGCTGAAGACGAACTTCGCGGGCGGGTAGGGCGGGTTCCCCGTGAGGATCGGCCAGTCGTGGTTGTAGAGGTTGAAGAGCGGGTTGACCGAGACGAGGTCCATGTTGGCCTCGTAGAACGAGTCGAGCGTCCCGACGTCGCGCCAGTAGCCGGACTCGCGGTCGGTCGCACCGGGCACGACGTTGCGTGCGAAGTCGTACACGTGCGCGTCGCCCGACTCGACGAACGCCGGGATGATGTCGCCGCCGAGGTCGTGCCTGCTGTCCCTGTCCTGGGTGTCCGCGGTGACGGCCTGCACCAGGGCCTCGGTGGTGAAGACGTAGTTGCCCATCGACGCGTAGATCTGGTCGGGGGCGTCCGGCAGGCCGACGGCGTCGGTGGGCTTCTCCCGGAACGACGTGATGCGGCCGGACCCGGCGTCGGCCTCGATGACGCCGAACTGGTCGGCCTCGGCGAGCGGCTGGCGGATCGCCGCCACCGTGACCCCGGCGCCGCTCGCGATGTGCTCGTCGAGCATCTGGCGCGGATCCATCCGGTAGACGTGGTCGGCGCCGAAGACGATGACGTAGTCGGGACGCTCGTCGCTGATCAGGTTGAAGTTCTGGTAGATCGCGTCGGCGGAGCCGAGGAACCACCGCGGTCCGACGCGCTGTTGCGCGGGCACGGGCGAGACGTAGTTGCCGAGCAACGACGACATGCGCCACGTCAACGTGATGTGGCGGTCGAGGCTGTGGTTCTTGTACTGGGTGAGCACGACGATGTGCAAGAACCCGGCGTTCGCGAGGTTCGACAGGACGAAGTCGACGAGGCGGTACATGCCGCCGAACGGGACTGCGGGCTTGGCCCGGTCGGCCGTGAGCGGGAGGAGGCGGTTGCCTGCGCCGCCGGCGAGGACCATCGACAAGACCTTGGCCATGCCGCACACCCTAGTTTCCGCGGTGCGGTCTCGCGCAGGCGAGTACGCTCCGTGCCATGACGCTCCGAGTGGACCTCATGACGAGGGAGTACCCACCCGAGGTCTACGGCGGCGCGGGGGTGCACGTCGAGTACCTCGCGCGCGAGCTCGCGCGGCTGCCCGCCGCTCCCGACGTCCGGGTGCACTGCTTCGGCGCGGAACGCGACGCCGCGGGCGTGACCGCGTACCAGCCGTCCGCCGAGCTCGCCGACGCGAACGCCGCGCTGCGGGTCATGGGCGTCGACCTCGCGATGGGCGCCGGCGCCGAGGGCGCGGACGTCGTCCACAGCCACACGTGGTACGCCTCGCTCGGCGGCCACGTCGCGAAGCTCCTGCACGGCGTGCCGCACGTCGTCACGACGCACAGCCTCGAGCCGCTGCGACCGTGGAAGGCCGAGCAGCTCGGCGGGGGATACGCGCTGTCGTCATGGTGCGAGCGCACCGCACTCGAGTCCGCGGACGCCGTGATCGCCGTGTCCGCGGGCATGCGTGCCGACGTGCTGCGCTGTTATCCGCGCGTCGAGCCCGACCGGGTCACCGTCGTGCACAACGGCATCGACACCGAGGAGTACGCACCGGACACCGGCATCGACGTGCTCGGTCGCCTGGGCATCGACCCCGACCGGCCGAGCGTGGTGTTCGTCGGCAGGATCACCAGGCAGAAGGGGCTGCCGTTCCTGCTGCGCGCCGCCCAGGGTCTCGACGGCGACGTCCAGCTCGTCGTGCTCGCGGGCGCACCCGACACCGCGGAGATCGGCGCCGAGGTCAGCGGCCTGGTCGCGAAGCTGCGCGCCGGCCGCGACGGCGTCGTGTGGGTCGACCGGATGCTGCCGAAGAGCGACGTGATCCAGGTACTCAGCCACGCCACGGTGTTCTGCTGCCCGTCGGTGTACGAGCCGATGGGCATCGTCAACCTCGAGGCGATGGCCTGCGAGACGGCCGTCGTCGCGACCGCGACGGGCGGCATCCCCGAGGTCGTCGCCGACGGCGAGACCGGGCTCCTCGTGCCGATCGACCAGGCCGACGACGGCACGGGCACCCCGCGCGACCCCGACCGCTTCGTCGCCGACCTGCACGACGCCCTCGCCGCCGTCCTCGCCGACCCGTCGCGAGCGGTCGCGATGGGGGAGGCCGGCCGCCGCCGTGCGATCGAGACGTTCGGCTGGTCCGTCATCGCCGAACGCACCCGCGACGTCTACGCCTCGCTCGTGGGGGCGTGACGACGCGGTCGGCGAATCCGGTTTGCCACTCGCGGTGGTCGCCTGGCATGCTCGACGACGTGGAGAGCTGAGCACCGATCGTCCCGCGTCCGCGGCCATGCCCGGCGGGTCATCTCGTCCCGAACGGTGCTCCCATGTCTTCCCCTTCCGCGTCCGTGCGTGCCGCCGGACTCCTCATGTCGTACGGCGACCGCCGCGTCGTGGACCTGCGCGAGCTCGTCGCCGGTGCCGGTGAGCGGCTCGGCGTGGTCGGCGAGAACGGCTCGGGCAAGTCGACCCTGCTGCGGATACTCGCCGGGCAGGAGGAGCCGGACGCCGGCACCGTCACCGTCCACGGCGCCGTCGGACACCTGCCGCAGCAGATCGACCTGGCGCCTGGCCGCACCGTTCGCGACCTGATCGAGGACGCGCTGCGCGACCTGCGCGGGGTCGAGGAACGGCTGCGCGTGCTGGGTGACCGGCTGGCGTCCGACCCGGGCGACGGCGTGCTCGACGCGTACGCCGAGGCGCTCGCCGAGGCGGAGAACCGCGAGGTGTGGTCGGCCGACACGCGCGTCGAGGCTGCGTTCGCCGGGCTCGGCGTCGGCGACCTCGACCGTGACCGCGCACTCGGCACACTGTCGGGCGGCCAGCGGTCGCGGCTCGCGCTCGGCGCGCTGCTGGTCCGGCGTCCCGAGGTACTGCTGCTCGACGAGCCGACCAACCACCTGGACGACGCCGCGCTCGTGTACCTGGAGGAGGTGCTGACGGGCTGGCCGGGGGTGGTCGTCGCCGTGAGCCACGACCGGGCGTTCCTCGACGCCGTGTGCACGTCGATCCTCGACGTCGACCCCGCACGCGACGGCGCGACGCGGTACGGCGGGCGCTATACCGACTACCTCGTGGCCAAGGCCGCGGAGCGTGCCAGGTGGGAGCAGGCGTTCGCGGAGTGGCAGGACGAGACGAACCGGCTGGAGCGCCTCGCCAGGGGCACGTCGCACCGTGTCGCACACAACCGCGGCCCGACGGACAACGACAAGTTCATCGTGAAGTTCAAGGGCGCGCGCGTCGACTCGGCCGTCCGGACGAGGGTGCGGGACGCCCAGCAGCGCCTCGAGGTACTGCGCAGGGAGCGGGTACCGAAGCCGCCGAAGCCGCTGCGCTTCTCGCCACGCGAGGACCGGGGGACGAGCGAGGGAGTCGCCGTCTCCGTCCGCGACGTGGAGGTGCCGGGCCTGCTGGTGGTCGACGCGTTCGACGTCGCCCACGACACCAGGGTGCTTGTCACCGGGCCGAACGGCGCGGGCAAGTCGACGTTGCTCGCGCTGCTCGCCGGCGAGCTGGAGCCGGCGCGGGGTCGGGTGCTGACCCGCAAGGGGACACGGGTCGGTCGGCTGGCGCAGGACGTGCGGTGGAGCGACCCGGGCCGCAGCGCCGCCGCGGCGTTCGCGGCGGGACGTCCGGGCGCGCCCGAGGAACACGTCTCCGCCCTGCTCGACGTCGGGTTGCTGCATCCCCGGGAGCTGCGGACGCCGGTGGGCCGGCTGTCGGTCGGCCAGCAGCGCCGGCTCGCGCTGGCGCGGCTGCTCGCTGACGACCCCGAGGTGCTGCTGCTCGACGAGCCGACCGACCACCTGTCGCTCGCCCTCGTCGAGGAGCTGGAGGACGCCGTCGGCCGGCGACGTGGTCCCGTCGTGCTCGTCAGCCACGACCGGTGGCTGCGCCGGCGCTGGACGGGCGACGCCGTCGAGATCGTCGGCGGACGCCTCAACGCATGATGCGAACGATCGTGCCATACTGGAGCGGTGGACAAGGGCGCGCAGACCAGGCAGGCGATCGTCGGCACCGCCGTCGAGGTCGCGTACCAGGTCGGGCTCGGCGGCCTCACGATCGGCTCGCTCGCCGAGCGGCGCCAGATGTCGAAGAGCGGCCTGTTCGCCCACTTCCGCTCGAAGGAGGCCCTGCAGCTCGCGGTGCTCGGCCACGCGCGGGAGACGTTCACCGACCTGGTCGTCCGTCCCGCCCTGTCCGTCCCCCGAGGTGAGCGGCGGGTCCGCGAGCTGTTCGAGCGCTGGGTCGTCCTGGGCCGCGACCGGGTGCCCGGCGGATGCCTGTTCGTCAAGGCCGCCACGGAGTTCGACGACCAGCCGGGCCCATTGCGTGAGCAGCTGGCGCAGGACCACCGCGACCTGCTCGACGCGATCGCCCAGGTCAGTCGCACGGCGGTGGCGTCGGGGGAGTTCCGCGCCGACCTCGACGTCGACCAGTTCGCGCACGACCTGTACGGCGTGATGCTCGTGTACTACCTGACCCTGCGGCTGCTCGACGACCCGGCGGCCGAGACGCGTACCCGGACGGCGTTCGAGGCCCTTCTGACCTCGTCCCACGCCTGACCCTCACGAAGGAGAACCCGATGACGATCACGACCAAGTCGGATGTCAGGAAAAGCACGACCGTTCGTACACCGATCGAGGTACCCGGCCCGCTGCGGGCGGCGTTCGGCGTCCTCGACCGGGTGGCGCCGGGCGTCGCCGGGCGCTGGGCCGCGCGGCTGTGGTGCACCCTGCCGGCGGGTCGAGGACGGCGTAGGGACGACCGGCCGGCTCTCCCCGGCGACCGCCGGATGCTGACGACGCGGCGGGGCTGGCGGCTGGCCGTCGAGGCGTGGGGCCCGGCCGCGGCCGCTCCGGTGTACCTCGTGCACGGGTGGGGCGGCTGGCGCGGACAGCTCGGCGCCCTCGTCGAGCCGCTCGTCGCGGCCGGTCACCGGGTCGTCGCCTTCGACACCCCGAGCCACGGCGAGTCGGATCCCGGTGACCTGGGCGCTCGCCGCAGCACGGGCGCGGAGTTCGCGGACGCGCTCGTCCCGGTGGTGGCCGCATACGGACCGCCTGCCGCGGTCGTCGGCCACTCGCTCGGCGCCGCCGGCGTGGCCCTCGTCGCCCGTGACGGGCTCGTCGTGCCGCGGCTCGTGCTGGTCGCGCCGGCGGCGTACCCGCTGGGCGGGCTGTCCGACCTCCGCGCCGCGCTCGGGTTCGGCGAGCGCACCGAGCGCGCGTTCACGCGGCGCCTGGAGCGGCTCGCCCGCCGGCCGCTCGACGACTTCGTGGTGCCCGACCTCGCCGACCGGTGGATGCCGCCGCGGACCCTCGTCATCCACGACACCGACGACCGGGAGGTGTCCGTGCGCGAGGGCAGGGCGCTGGTCGCCGCCTGGCCGGGCGCCCGCCTGGTCGAGACGTCGGGCCTCGGCCACCAGCGCATCCTCCGCGACCCGTCCGTCATCGCGCAGGCGGTGTCGTTCGTCGGGCGTTAGCCGCTGCCGGGGCGGCGGGTCTGGCGGGCGGCGAAGGCCAAGGCGACGATCCCGGCCGCGAGGCCGACCACGACCCACAGGGCGTTGTCGAGGCCGTGGGCGTCGGCGAGGAAGCCGATGAGCGGCGGGCCGATGAGGAAGTCGCCGTAGCCGACCGTCGAGACCGCGGCGATCGCGTCGGCAGGGCGCCGGCTGCCGTCGCCGGCCGCGCTCATCGTGGCCGGGAAGACGATGGAGATGCCGAGTCCCCACAGTGCGGCGCCCGCGAGGCCGGCGGGCAGGCCGGGGAGCGTGAGGGTGCAGACGACGCCGAGGGCCGCGACCGCGCCGCTGGCGCGCAGGGCGTTGGTGCGGCCGAGCCTCTCGATGGTGGTCGTGCCGATGAACCTGCCCGCGGTCATCGCGATCGTGAACGTGGTGAACGCCGCGGCGGCCACGCCGGGGCTCGCGTCGCGCTCGTCGGTGAACAGCAGGGCGAGCCAGTCAGAGGCGGCACCCTCGCCGACGGTGCCGCACAGGGTGAGCAACCCGATGAGCAGTAGCCGCACGTCGAGCACCTTCCACGCGGGCAGGTGCGTGCCCTCCTCGGACGGGGTGACCGCGCCCTCGGGGCCGTCGCCGCGGTCGGGCAGGTACCGCGACACCGCGACGAGGGTGACCACGAACACGAGGGTGCCGGCCACCGCGAGGTGTGCGCCGACCGGCAGGTGCAGGCTCGCGACGAGAGCCCCTGCCGCGGCGCCGACGATGCTGCCACCGCTCCAGCAGGCGTGGAACCTCGGCATCAGCTGGCGCCCGAGCAGGCGCTCGGCGTAGTGACCCTGGATGTTCATCGCGACGTCCCAGACACCCCAGCTCAGGCCGGCGAGGGCGAACGCGAGGCCGAGGGCGACGACGCTGGGCGCGAGGCCCGCCGCGGTGAACATGACCGCGGCGAAGATCGCGGTGGCGGTGACGACCGTACGGCTGCCGAACCTGCGCACCAGCATGCCGGTGGCCGGCATCGAGAGCAGCGAGCCGCCACCGATGCACAGCAGGGCGAGTCCGAGCGCGGCCGGTCGCGCGTCGACCTGGTCGCGGATCGCGGGGATGCGGGTGACCCAGCTGCCGTACAGCGCGCCGTTGCTGCCGAACACGACCGCCGTAGCGATCGCCGCGGTACGCGCGCCGCGGCGCATGGCCGTGGTGCTTCCCCCGTCGGATCCCGTCACCGACCCAGACTGTCATCTCCCGCGGACGGCTGCGGTCACGGCAACGCGGCAGGAGGGTCCACCGACGGCCATCGGAGCCGTTGTGCCGTTCTGGCGCGCTGTCGTATTCGGGCTGTCGCCAATCGTCAGTTAGGTAGAAGCTGACAGGATGATGCGCAGTCCCGAGAAGGAGAGCTTGTCGATGAAGTACGTCTTGCTGTTCGTCGAGACGGAGCAGTTCGAGAAGGATCTCGAGGCGATGAGCCACGCCGACCGTGACCGGGCCTCCCAGCTGGCCAACAAGTGGATGGCTGACCATGCCGACACGATCCGCGGCGGCAGCAAACTGCAGTCGGCGTCCACCGCGACCACGGTTCGGCTGGACGCCGGCAGCGAGCCGGTCATCACCGACGGCCCGTTCGTCGAGGGCAAAGAGGTCGTGAGCGGCTACACCGAGGTCGAGGTCGACGATCTCGACCAGGTGCTGAACATGGTCCGAACCTGGCCCGGCTGTCCTCTCGTGGAGATACGTCCAATCGTGGAGCTACCTCCCGCGCAGTCATGACCTTCACCATCAAGGGACGGGCCGACGTCGACCGGACCGCTTCAGATCGCGAGCTCGAACAGATCGTCCGAGAGCACGCGGGCCGCCTGGCGACGGCGCTGATGCGGATCACCGGTGACTTCGCCATGGCCGAGGACCTGGTCCAGGACGCGGTACTGGCTGCCCTGCAACGGTGGCCGATGGAAGGCGTTCCTGACCGACCGGACGCATGGCTGTTCACCGTCGCCCGCAACCGTGGCCTCGACGCCCTGCGCCGCCAGAGCAACTACCGCGCCAAACTGGCTCAACTCCGGTGGCCCGTCCAGCCCACCAGCGACGACCGGCTCCGGCTGATCTTCACATGCTGCCACCCGGCGCTCTCCCGGCCGGCCCAGATCGTCTTGACCCTGCGCGTCACCTGCGGGCTGACCACGGCGCAGATCGCCCGCGCCCTTCTCGTGCCCGAGACAACCGTCGCCCAGCGCATCACGCGCGCCAAACGAAAGATCACCGAGGCGGGTATCCCGTATCGCGTCCCCGATCCGAACGAGCTCGGCGCCCGCTTGCGCGAAGTGCTTTCGGTCATCTATCTGCTCCTGAACGAGGGCTATCTCTCGACCGGTGAGCGCGGCCAATCACGAGATCTGGTCGATGACGCCGAATGGCTGGCCGCCCAGCTCTACGACCTGATGCCGACCGAGCCCGAGGTTGCCGGCCTCCTGGCACTGATTCGATTGCACCGAGCGCGCGCCGACGCCAGATTCGACCCCGGCGGAAACCTCGTGCTGCTCGAGCATCAGGATCGCTCGAACTGGGACCACGAGGCCATCGCCGCCGCATCTCGACTGCTCGCGCGAGCAGCGAAGCGCCACCAACCCGGGCCCTACCAGCTCCAGGCGGCGATCGTCGCCTGCCACGCCGAGGCTGCCGACTGGGCCGATACCGACTGGGAACAGATCGGGCTGCTCTACGACATGCTCGTGCACCTTGCGCCCTCGCCCCTCACCCGGCTGCACCGGTCCATCGCACGGCGCTACACCGCCGGGCCGGAAGCCGCCCTTGCCGAGGTCGACGCCCTCGCCACGGCCCTCGACCGCTACCACCTCTACCACGCGATCCGGGCCGACCTGCTCCGGACCTTGGGCCGCGCGGATGAGGCCCGGGCAGCTAACCGACGCGCCCTCGAACTCACGGCCAACCCCGCTGAGCAGGCCCTGCTCCGGCGAAGGATCGATTGGGGCGACGATGCCGGCTGACGACCAGAAGCGTTCTATCCAGGAGCACCTCGTGAACCGCATATTGCACGGATCCGGCCGAGCGCCGGCGGATCAACGCGCCCGAGCCTTCGACAACGCCGAGCTCTCCGAACCGCTCCGCCCGTTGCTCGACAAGGTTGCCACCAAGTCCGCTCAGGTCACCGACGCGGACTTCGCCACGGCGATGGAAGCGGGCTTCACTGATGACCAGCTCTTCGAGCTCGTGATCTGCGCCGCGGTCGGCCAGTCGACTCGGCAGTACGAAGCCGGCCTGGCCGCCTTGGCCGAGGCGATCGCGAACACGGAGACCGGATAGTGCGGCCCCGTGTCCTCGACCACGGCTATGGCGTGGGACAGAAGCTGCTCTTCAGGCTGATTCGATTGATGTCCGGTCACCCGGTCCCGGATGCGGCCAAGATCACTTTCTACCGACCGGACTTCTACGGCACCCACGCGAAGAAGTTCACCCAGGAGGCAATGCGCGGCCGCTCGACATGGTCGGTTGGAGACCGAGAGCTGATGGCGGCCTACGTATCCACAGTGAATGACTGCCCGTTCTGCGTCGGCGCGCACACCGCGACCGCAACACAGGCCTACCAGGATCGGGAAAGGGTGGCCGCCGTACTCGCCGATCTCGACTTCGCCCCCATAGACGAAGGGCTCCGGGCAACGCTAGGGATGCTCGGCAAGCTGACCCGCGAAGGCACGCTGAGTGCCGACGACATCCGAGCCGTGCTCTCCGCCGGAGTCTCGCACCAGCAGATCGAGGACGCGCTCGCCGTCAGCTTCGCCTTCAACACGACCGACCGCCTCGCCAACGCGTTTGCCTTCGACGTGCTCAGTCAGGAAGGCTTCGAGGCGGGCGCGAAATATCTCCTCAAGCGAGGCTACCGATAGGTTCGCGTTCGGCGGCCGCGGCACGCAGTCCCCGTCGCAGCAGCCGCACGTCGCCGAGGCGGGAACGCAGCAGGCGTTCGAGTCCCGCGATCGGGACGAGGTTCTGCGGGGCGCGCGGCTCCCTGAACTCGCGGCTCGCGAACCTCGGTAGCGTCGCGGCCGAGGTGTCGGCGAGCGCGATCGCGTCGGCCGCGGTGAGCTCCGCGGCGCACTCGACCCGCACGATGCCTGCCCACGGTGGGCCGCCGGGTCCCGGCAGGCGCAGGTACCAGGCGTGCCGCTTCCAGCTCGTGCCCATCGTGAACACGGGCGTGCGCTGGGCGGGTTCGAGGTCGGCGACGACGGGATCGAGCTCGACCGGCAGGTAACGGCGCTCCTGGCTCTTCACGTAGCCGAGGGTGCGCGGCAGGTGGGCACGTCCGCGCAGCGGGCCGTCGACGACGAGCACGTCGTCACCGTCGTCCGGCAGCTCCGCCCGCGCGAGCTCGGCGGCGACGAGCTCGGTCGCGCCGAGCTGCGCCTGGACGGCGGCGCGGAGCAGGTCGGGATCGCCCGGCTCGCCCCCGACCCGGCGCGCCGGGTAGGTCACCCCGGCGGTGCCCGGCAGCCGCACGTCGGTCGCGGCCGGGCTCGCCGAGAACAGTCCGCGGCGCACGACCTGCTCGACGACCCGGGCGGTGCCGTCGCAGCGGACCACGCCGGCGGCGTACGACGAGCAGAGTCCCGGGTGCGCGGCATTGTCGTCACCGACGATCCAGACGTTCGCGTCGAGCCGCCGGACGCCGTCGACGAACGACACCGTCGGCGCGGGACGCGTGCCGGCGGGCACCGGCAGCGGCTCCCAGTCGCCGGGTTCGCGCTCGACCGCGAGGTCGAGCTCCAGCCCGGCCTCGGGCTCGTCGGGAGCGTCGAAGCCGGTGCCGTACGCCGGTTCCCAGGCGTCGACGTGCAGGCGCATCCTTCTCCCCTCAGCTCACCCGGTGGACCCGAGCCGTGCGAGCGTCCTTGCTCAGCTCGAACCGCACCGGGACGCGCTCGGCGAGCGCGGGCACGTGCGTGACGACGCCGACGACGCGGTCGCCGCGCGCCGCGAGGTTCTCCAGCGTGGCGGCGACGGTCTCCAGCGTGGTGGCATCGAGGGTGCCGAAGCCCTCGTCGAGCAGGATCGACTCCAGCGCGGCGGTCGTGCTCGACATGCCGGCGAGCTGTTCCGACAGGGCGAGCGCGAGCGCGAGCGAGGCCTGGAACGTCTCGCCGCCCGACAGGGTGCGGACCGGGCGCCGCAGATCGGCGTCGTGGTGGTCGAGGACGTAGAACTCGCCGGACTCGTGTCCCAGCTCGTACTGCCCGCCGCTCAGCTCGGCGAGGTTGCGCGACGCGCCCTCGACGAGGGTGTCGAGCGCCTCCTCCAGCAGCCAGCGCTCGAAGTTGTTGGCGCGCAGGTGGTCGGCGAGCCCCTTGGCCACGCGCGCGGTGGTCGTGTGGCGGTCGCGCTCCTCCCGCTGCTGGCTGACCTGGGCGAGGCGTTCGACGAGGCGCTGGTGCGCACTCTCGGCCTGGGTGGCGGCGACCGCGACGGCGGTGGTGAGGCCGCTCGCGTCGGCGGTGTCCGGTGCCTCGAGGTCGTGCTCGGCGAGCAGATCGCGCAACGCCGTGCGAATGCGGGTGACCTCCGCCTCCGCCCGCTCCACGGCCGCCCGTCGCTCGGGTAGCTCGTCGCGGCGCGCGGACGCGGTGTCGAGCGACCATGCGACGAGCTCCGACCACGCCGTGTCGAGTGCGTCGCGGTCGAGGACTGGTGGACCGTACGCGGCGAGATGGTCACGGGCAGCGGCCAGCCTGGTCCACGACTCGCGCGCGCTCTCGGCCGCGCGCTGCTGGTGCTGCTGCGCGCGCTGGTGCGCCTGCCGCGCGTCGCGCACGGCCACGCCCGTCGCACGCCACCGCTGCCGCAGCTCGTCGGCCCTGGCGAGGAGCCGCTCGACGTCGGCGCGCTCGCCGTGGTCGGCGACGAGCGCACGTGCCTGCGTCAGCGCGGCGTCGTGGTCGTCGAGGCGGGCACGCGCGGTGGCGTGCCGTCGTTCGGCGTCGTGGAGGGTCTTGGCGGCGGACACCTCGGCGGTGCGCGCCGCGGCGAGCGCCTTCTCGGCGGCGCGCAGCGCGGTGGCGTCGACCGGTGGCGGCAGTGCGCCGACGTCCTGCTCGCACACGGGACACGGTTCGCCGGCGACGAGATGCGGCCGCAGCGCGCCGGCGAGCTCACCGCGCTGGGCGTCGGCGTGGGCGAGCTCCGCTTCGGCCAGCCGGTCGCCGGCGGACCCGTGCGCCGTACGCGCCGCGGTCACCTCGCCCGCGACGGTGCCCACCTCGGCGGTGAGCCGCTCGTGGCGGGTGGTCAGCTCGGCGAGCCGGTCGTACGCCTCGAGCACCCGCCGCAGCTCGGCGGGATCAGCGGACTCCTCGGCGGCCACCCGCGCCTCGTCCTCGGCCGCCTCTGCCTCGGCGAGGCCGGTCTCGGTGGCCGCCACGGCCTCGGCGGCGTCGCCGAGATGGGCGGCCGTCGACGCGACGTCGTCGGGTACGCGCGCGGCGCCGAGCACCTCGACGGCCCGCTCGAGCTCGCCGAGGACGTGGCGGGCATCGGCGGTGGTCTCCTGTGCCCCGGCGAGCGCGGGCGCCTCGGCGTCGACGCGCTCGCGCAGCGCGCGGAGGCGTTGCGTCCGCGCGGCGGCCTCGTCGACGGCCGCGGGGTCGACGTCGCCGAGCGAGCCGAGCAGGCCTTGCGCGGCCTCGGCCCGCGCTGCGGAGTCACGGGCGACCTCGCCCGCCCGGGTGGCGATGCGCCGGTAGACGTGCAGGCCGAGCAGGTTGACCAGGATGTCGCCGCGCTCGCTCGGCTTGGCGTGCAGGAACTGCGCGAACTCGCCCTGCGGCAGCACCACGCAGGTGACGAAGTGGTCGTACGGCAGGCCGAGCACCCGGGGGACGGCGGTGTCCATCTCCTTCGGCGTGGCCGCGAGCACCTCGCCGAGCACGGCGTCGGTCGCCTCGGTCTCGTCGCTCACGTCCTTGTCGAGGCTGGCGAGGTCGGCGTCGGCGGCGAGCCGCTGCAGGCCGGCCAGCGAGGTCTTGACCCGTCCCTTGCCGTCGCGGGTCACGACGCGGCTGGCGACGTAGCGCGTGCCGGCCGCCTCGAACACCAGGCGCACCCTGGCCTGCGAGCTCGACGGCGCCAGCGCGCCTGCGACGCTGCGCTGGTCGGCCCATCGCGGCACCGTGCCGTACAGGGCGAAGCAGATCGCGTCGAGGAGCGTCGACTTGCCCGAGCCCGTCGGGCCGACGAGGGCGAAGAAGTCGGCGTCGGTGAAGTCGACGGTGCACGCGTCGCGGAAGACCGTGAAGCCCTCGAGATCGAGTCGCAACGGACGCAACGAACGGCACCTCCACCTGGCAGGCTAATCGACGTGAACGCCTTTCCCATGGAGGACGTGCCGGGCGACCGCGTCGTCCTGCGGCACCCACGGCCGGCCGACGTCGACGATCTCGTCGCGGTCGTGGACGACCCGCTGGTCAGGCGGTTCGTGCCGGCCCTGCCGGTGCCGTACACCCGTGCCGACGCCGAGCGGTGGGTCACCGAGACCGTGCCGGCCGCGTGGGCGGCGGGCGACGCGTGGTTCGCGGTGACCGAGCCGGGCGACGGCCGACTGGTGGGTCAGGTGGGCGTGTTCGGCGCGTCCGCGTACGACGTGGCCTCGACCGGTTACCTGATCGGTGCGGCGTACCGCGGCCGTGGGCTCGCCACCGCCGCGGTCCGGGCGGTCACCGACTGGGCGTTCGGCCATGGTGTGGCCCGGCTGGAGCTCGAGACCGACGTCGACAACGTCGCGAGCCAGCATGTGGCCCACGCCGCGGGCTACCGCCGCGAGTGCGTCCGCAGGGGAGCCGGTGCCCGTCGCGACGGCGGGCGCCGTGACCTCGTGGCCTTTGCCCGGCTGGCGGGCGATCCCGCGGGACCCGTCGCCCGCCTGCTGCCCGACCTGCCGTGCGGCGAGCTGTCCGACGGCGTGGTCACGCTGCGACCGCTCGTTGCCGACGACACCGCCTCGCTGCACCGGCTGTCCGGGCTGCCCGACGTCGTGGCCACCCGGGTGCCGCCGGAGGCGATGTCCGAGGAGGAGGCCCGAGGGCGGTGCACGAGCGCGGTCGCCGACTGGATCGCGGGCGACCTGGCGCAGCTCGCGATCCGCGACGCGTCGTCGGGGGAGTTCCTCGGGGAGATCAGCCTGCACTACCAGGCGCCCCGGCTCGGGCAGGCGATGCTCGGCTACGCAATGCTCCCCGAGCACCGCCGCCGCGGCCACGTCGGCCGGGCGATCGACCTGGTCGCCGGCTGGGCGTTCGACTCGGTGGGGATCGTCCGGGTGACCGCCGGCACGCACGCCGGCAACGCTGCCTCGCAGCGGACGCTCGAACGCGCCGGCTTCTCGCGGGAGGGCGTACAGCGCCACCTGCTCCCGAACGCCGACGGCACCCGCACCGACAACGTCATGTTCGTCCGGCTGCGGACCGACCGGCGTCAGCTGACCTCGTCGTAGAGGCGCTCGAAGAGGTCCTTGACGGCGGTGTCGTCATGTCCGCGCTCCTCGAGGTACGCGGCGAAGAGCTGCCCCGGGGTGCGTCCGGTGCGGACGGCGCGCTGCCGGTCGTCGGAGCCGGCGACGAACTCCGGGTCGACGCGCACCTCGAGCGCGTCGGGCAGCAGCTCCTGGACGGCCTCGCGGAGGCCGGCGCGCGGGCGTTCGCGGAGGAGCACGCGCAGCCACGCGCCCGCGGTGTTGTCGGCCAGTGCGGACACCTCGTCGAGGGTGCCGCGTACGGTGCGCAGCGCCGTGCCCGACGTGATCGGCTCGACGGTGACGCGGGCGGGTGTGGCGGGGGCGACGTCGACGAGCAGCACGCCGGCCTCGTTGGCCTCCTCGCCGAAGTCGACCTGCAGCGGGCTGCCCGAGTAGCGGACGGGACACGGACCGGCAATCTCCTGCTGCCGGTGCAGGTGTCCGAGCGCGACGTAGTGGCACGACGCAGGGAAGACCGAGGCAGGGACGTGGTACGGGAAGATCGTGTGGGCGTCGCGTTCGCCGCCGCCGAGCGCACCACCGGAGACCGTGAGGTGGCCGGTGACGAGGTTGACCGCCTGCTCACCGGACTCGAACGGCTCGGTGAGGCGTTCGACGAGCCGGCGCACCCAGTCGGCGTAGGTCTGCGTCGCCTCGGTGGTGGACAGGTCGAACATCTCCGCCGCGCGCACTGCGTGCCGCTGCGACAGGAACGGCAGGGCCACGAGCCGCCACGGCTCGCCGTCGCGGGTCTCGCCGGTCAGCAGGTGCTGCTCAGGCCGCGCGGCCACCTGGCCGACGAGGCGGACGCCCGCGGCGTCGGCCCACGGGCGCAGCGCGTCGATCTGCGCGCCGTTGTCGTGGTTGCCGGCGACGGCGACGACCTCGGCCCCGGTGCGCCGCAGGGCCGTGAGCGCGCGGGTCACCACCCGGACGGAGTCGGCGGCGGGGGCGGCGGTGTCGTAGAGGTCGCCGGCGACGAGCACCAGGTCGGGGCGCTCGCGCTCCGCGACGTCGATCACCTCGCGCAGCACGCGCGCGTGCTCCTCGGTACGGGCGCGTCCCTTGAGCACCTTGCCGACGTGCCAGTCGGCCGTGTGCAGGATCTTCACGGGCTCCCCTCGCAGGCGGTCAGAACGGGATGTCGTCGTCGGTGGTCCTGTCGGTCACCACCGCGAACGGGTCGACGGCCTGCGTCGCGGAACGCCGCGCCGACGCCGGTGCCGCGCCGGCCTCGGCCGGGCGCGTCGCCCAGGCGGGGAAGGGGAACTCCACGACCAGTGGCACCGGGATCTCCGGCTGGGAGACGAACATCGTGCCGGGCTTGGCGAGGACGGCACGTGCGCGCTGGGCCGGCGGCAGGAACGCGTACTCCGGGCGCGCGGACTCCGCGGCGTCGAGCCGACCGACGACGCGTACCGAGGAGTTGGCGATGATGCGGCGCTCCACCTCGGACGCGGTCTGCTGCGCGCCGATCAGGATCACGCCGAGGCTGCGGCCGCGCTCGGCGATGTCGAGCAGCACCTCCTTGATCGGGCTGCTGCCCTCGCGCGGCGCGTACTTGTTGAGCTCGTCGAGAACGATGAACTGCAGCGCGCGCCCGGTGGAGCCGCTCTCCTTGGCGTCGAAGAGCTGCTGCAGGGTCACGCCCACCACGAACCGCTGCGCGGTGTCGGGCAGGCTGTGCAGGTCGACGACGGTGAGCTGCGCGTCGCTGCCGATGACGCCGTGCGGCCGCTTCGCGGTGATGTCGGCGCGGACCAGCCGGTCGAGCGCCCGGCGGCTGGCGAGCAGCCGGCGCAGGAACGCGTTGACCGTGCCCATCGTCGTCGCGGCGCCCGCCCAGTCGACGCGGGTCGACTCGTCGAGCAGGCGCTCCTGGACGAACGCGACGATGTCGGCGTACGTGCGCAACAGCTCGCCCTCGACGTGGACCGCGCCCTCCTCGGTGGGCTTGGTGTCGCGCTGGAGCCGGGCGGCGACCTGGTGGACGACCATCGTGTACTGCTGGCGCTCGTCGTCGACGTCGGCGAAGGCGTACGGCAGCAGCGCCTGCGCGCAGAACTCCGCCGGCGTCCAGTAGAACGCGTCGACCCCGGTGTCGCGCACCGAGACGTCGGGCTTGCCGGTCGGGTCGCCGCGCAGCGGGGGAGCGAGCACCGCGACCGAGGAGAAGGGTTCCGCCGGCAGCCCGAGCTTGGCGTACTTGGCGCGCTCGGTGTCGTCGATGCGGGTGTTGGCGTGGTCGAGCAGCAGGAGGTCCTCGCCCTTGACCGAGAAGATCAGGGCCCTGGCGTTGTGCGCGTTGCCGAGCGCGCCGCCGCGGAACACCGAGTAGAGGAGCCAGGTGGCGAACGAGGTCTTCGTCGCGACGCCGGAGACCCCGGAGATCGAGACGTGCCCGCCGCGGGTGCCGTCGAGGAAGTCGAGGTCGAGGTAGATCGGCTCGCCGTCGCGACCGGCGCCCAGGGCGACCTTGCGGTCCATCTTGTCGAAGTACAGCGCCCTGGCTCGCTGCTGCTCGACCGCTCGGCGGACGACGGCGCCCGGACGCGGGGGCACGAACACCTCGGGCTCCACCCGGGTCACCGTGATCTCGGCGGCCTCCTGTACCTCCGCGGGCAGCATGCCGTCGGAGACGAGGAACACGTCGGAGTCGAACTGCGCCCCCTCGTGCCTGGCCCGCACGGCGGTGACGACGCCCGCGATCGCGACCGGCTCCCGGCCGGGCAGCTCACGCTCGGTGACCACGATGTCGTCGAGCTGCAGGTAGCTGTCGGGTCGTACCGCGACCCAGAAGTTCAGCGGGGTGGCGTCGGCGTTGCCCAGGACCCGGCCCACGGGCTCGCCGCCGGTGGGTCTGACCGCACCGTTCCGCTCCACGTTCAGCATCCTCCCTGTCGGCGGTGTGCCGTACGGTGCCGACACGCAGGCACTTGCCGATGAGCACAACACAGTAAGGGGATCCGATGACGAGCAGGTCGACGGAGCGGCTGGTGGCGGACGCGCGGGTGCTCAGGTCGCTGCACCGACCGGGGGAGCCGCTGGTGCTGCCCAACGCCTGGGACGCGGGCAGTGCCCGCGCGGTCGAGGCGGCGGGTTTCCCCGTGGTGGCCACCGGGAGTGCCGCCGTCGCCGAGGCGTTGGGACTAGAGGACGGCGAGGCCGCCCCGGCCGGCGAGATGCTGGCGTCGGCGGCCAGGATCGCGGCGGCGGTGTCGGTGCCCGTGACGGTAGACGCCGAGGCCGGGTACGGCCTGCCGCCGGACGAGCTCGTCGAAGCGCTGCTGTCCGCGGGCGCGGTCGGCTGCAACCTCGAGGACACCGTGCACGCTGACGGCTCGCTCCGGGACATGGCGGAGCAGGCGGCGTACCTCGGCTCGGTGCGCGAGGCCGCGTCCAGGGCCGGCGTCGACCTGGTGATCAACGCCCGCGTCGACGTGTTCATCCTCGGCTGGGGCGAGCCCGGACAGCGCGTCGAGGAGGCCGTCCGCCGCGGCCGCGCGTACGCCGAGGCTGGCGCCGACAGCGTCTACCCGATCTTCGCCGCCGACCCCGACGAGATCGCCGCACTCGTCCAGGGCATCGGTGCGCCGGTCAACATCAACGCCGCGCCGCACGCGCAGTCACTCGCCCGCCTGGCGGAGCTCGGCGTGGCGCGGGTGTCGTACGGCCCCGGCCTCTACCGCCTGACCCAGCGGTACCTGGGCGAGATGCTCGGTCGCATCACCGAGGGCGCCTATCCCGCACCGTAGGAACCGGACGTCGGTCGGGACCTCACTGGTCGTAGACGTCGCGGCGATGCCCGAGTCGCACGACCACGATCAGCAGCAGGTCATCGTGCACCGTGTAGATGATGCGGTAGTCGCCCACACGGACGCGCAACGCCGGCCGCCCCTGCAGAGCTCGCGCAGCAGGTGGGCGCGGGTCTTGTGCCAGCAACGCGATGGCGCCTTGAACCCGATGGCGAACGTGTGGATCGAGTTTGCGCAGGACCCTGGCAGCGGCCGGCCGCAGTTCGATGCGGTACTGGCTCACGTCCAGCCGAGGTCGGCCTTGACCTGCTCCCAGGGAATGTTCGGACCTTCCTCGGCCATCGCCGCGTCGAAGGCCGCGACGTCCTCGGCGTCCTCCAGTGCGGTCATGAGCTGCTCGTAGCGCTCCGGGCTGACCAGTACGCCTGCTGGATGCCCGTAGCGCTCCAGGAACACCGCCTCGGTGCGGGCGGTGTCGATCGCCTCGGGCAGGTGCTCACGCGCTGCACTGATGTTCATGGTGGCCATGCAGTCACTGTACAACTCTCCAAGAGTTTAGTACAAGACGCTCCCTCAGGGGCCGGCGCCCAACCGAGACGAGTCCTGCCTGAGGAAGTCCTGCAGGCCGGCGAGGTCGTCGGTGTTGAGGTGGTCGACGCCGGCGTCGCGCAGCTCGGTCCACACCGCCGTGCGAGCAGGGCCTGCCGTGTCGGGCGTCTCCCAGAAACGCAGGCGGTACCCCTTGGCGTGGGCGGTGTCGACGATCGTGCGCAGCTTCTCCCGCTGGTCCGCCGGGATCGGGCCGTCCCCGTTCCAGGCGAAGTGCGTCGTCCAGTTGTCGCTCACCAGCGGCATCAACGACGCGGGCGCGTCGGAGGCGAGGTCGGACAGCCGCCCGTCGTAGCCCGCGTAGCGGACCTTCTGCCGCGCCATCAGGTCGAACGCCCTGTTTCCGCTGACCACGGCCGTCACCGCGCGGGTCTTCTCGCGCCCGTGCCGCCAGTGCGTGACCAGCTTCGGGTACCGCTTCAGCTCCTTGTCGAGCGCGGCGTACGTGACCTCCGCCTCGCTCTTGACGTCGACGAGTAGCTGGAAGGGCCCGCGGTCGCCGGGGTAGACCGAGCCGCCGTTCTTCTTCGCGACCTCGTCGAGCGGGTCGAGGTAGAGGCTGCGCAGGGTGCGGGACGGGTCGACGTCGGCCAGGTCGTGGGCGACGAGCAGCCTGCCGTCGACGAGCCAGATGTCCGCCTCGACGCTGGTGAAGCCGTGGTCGAGCGCGTCGTGCAGCGGTCGGGGGTGCTCGTAGTCGTTGTGCGCGTGTGCCTGGCGCAGCGGCGCGGGGCCGGTGTCCGCGGTCGCCGTGCCGGGGACACCTCCGATCGCGAGCATGACGCCGAGCAGGAGGGACGTGGCGGCGGTGCAGCGGGTGCGGAGCCTCATGGCAACGGACACTAGTCAGCTGTCGGTGCGGTAACCAGCCCGCGGCGGTGAACGTCCGGTGGCCGACGGCGGTACGCCCCGCCCTCCGAACCCCCGCGGCCTGCGACGATGGGGGTGTGCCTGAGGTCGTCCATGTCACCGATCCCGCGGATCCGCGGCTCGCCGACTACGTCGACCTCACCGACGTCGAGCTGCGGCAGCGGCGGGAGCCTGCCGAGGGCCTGTTCATGGCCGAGGGCGACAAGATCGTCAGGCGGGCGCTCGAGGCGGGGTGCGCGGCCAGGTCGGTGTTGCTCGCGCCGCGCTGGCTCGACCGGATGGGTGACGCGCTCGCCGGCGTCGACTCCCCCGTGTACGTCGCGCCCGACGAGGTGCTCGAACGGGTCAGCGGTTACCGGGTGCACCGGGGGCCGCTCGCGGCGATGCGGCGGCCCGCGCCGATCGATCCGGTGCGGCTGGTCACGACCGGCCGGCACGTTCTCGTGCTCGAAGACGTCGTCGACCACGCCAACGTCGGGGCGGTCTTCCGCACCGCCGCCGCGTTCGCGTTCGACGGCGTGCTGCTCAGCCCGCGCTGCGCCGACCCGCTCTACCGGCGGGCGGTCAAGGTGTCGATGGGCGCCGTCCTCAGCGTCCCGTGGGCCCGGCTCACCGACTGGTACGCCGCCCCCGACCTGCTCCGCATCGCGGGACTGCGCAGCCTCGCGCTCACCCCGGCCGCCGACGCGGTCGACCTGCCGGAGCTGGCGCCGGACGATCTGCGGCGCTGCGCGTTGCTGCTCGGCGCCGAGGGCGACGGGCTGAGCGGCCACTGGATGCGCGCCGCCGACCTGCGCGTTCGCGTGCCGATCTCGTCCAAGGTCGACTCCCTCAACGTGGCGGCCGCGGCGGCGGTGGCGTGCTACGCGGTGGCCGTGAGCGCGCGGTAAGCGCGGCGGCTATCGTGCAACCGTGCCCAAGTTCGTCGACCACGAGGCCAGGCGCGAGGAGATCGTCGAGGCCGTCTGGCGGCTGGTCGCCCGCGAGGGCTTCTCGGCAGTCACCATGAGGGATCTGGCGGCGGAACTCGGCTTCTCCAACGGGTCGCTCGCGCGCTACTTCCCGACGAAGGCGGCCATTCTCCGGGCCTCCCTCGAACGCGCCAACGCCGCGACCAACCGACGGGCTGCCGCGGCGATCGGTGACCGGGGAGGACTGGAGGCGTTTCGCCTGCTGTGCATCGAGATCATGCCCCTCGATCGGGAGAAGCTCGACGAGGCTCGCGTGGTGGTCGCTTTCTGGAACTACGCCGTCGGCGACGACGACCTCATCACCGTCTTCGACGCCGCGATGCGCGAGTGGCGTCTTCGCCTCGGCGACTACCTGAGCCAGGCAGCCAGAGATCACGAGATCGAGGTCGGCCATGACCTCGATCTGGTAGTGGACACGGCGATGGCGATGTTGATGGGGCTGCAGATCAATGCGCTCTTCTCCGCTGCCTCGACCACCCCGGAGCGGCAGCTGCGCATGCTCGACGGCTTGATCGCCGAGCTTCGGCGGCCGCTTCGCGCAGCGAGTCCCACATCGCCTTGACGTGGTCCTCGGTCGTCGTGGGCGTGCCGATGGCCACCCGGATCGTGAAGTGACCGTCGACCGAGGTGTGCGTGAGGAACGAGCGCCCGCGGGAGTTGACCGTGTCCATGGCCGCGCGGGTGGTGGCGTCGTCGGGTCGGCCTTCGTCGTCGACGACCTGCAGGCACACCAGCGCCAGTGAGGGCTCGACGGCGAGCGCGAAGCCCGGTTCCGCGCGGACCCGTTCCGCGAGATCCCGGGCCATGGCCACGTGCCCGCGGATCGTGGCACGAAGGCCCTCGAGCCCGGCTCCGTGCACGACGGACCAGATCTTCAGGGCCCGCAGCCGCCGTCCGAGGGGAACCTGCCAGTCGCGGTAGTCGACCACGGCTCCGGAGTCCGTCGCCGAGTTGCGTAGGTACTCCGGGGTGATCGACAGGGCTGCCGGGAGGATGCGTCCGTCCCTGACCCACAGGAAGGTGGCGTCGAAGGCGGTGTAGAGCCACTTGTGCGCGTCGGTGCAGAACGAGTCGACCAGGTCGACGCCGTCTACCACCCACCGGAACTCCGGGCACAGGGCCGCGACGCCGGCCCATGCGGCATCGACGTGCACCCAGGCTCGGTGTTCCGCGGCCACGGCGGCGACTGCCCGGACGGGGTCGATCGCACCCGTACCGGTCGTGCCGACCGTCGCGCACACCATGACCGGCCGGAATCCGGCGGCGCTGTCCTCGGCGAGCAGGTCCGACAGCGCCTCGGGCGACATGGCGAGCGTGCCGGGAGTGACCGGCACGATGCGCAGGGCGTCCGCACCCAGTCCGGCGACACGCACGGCCTTGGCGAGCGAGGAGTGGGTCTCCGCGGTCCCGTAGACCCGCTCCCGTCCGTCGTTACCGGTCTCGTGCCAGCCTGGGTTGCTCCTGTGCAGCGCGGCGACGAGCGCGACGAGTGCCGCAGAGGAGGCGGAATCCTGCAGGACGCCCCCACCGCCGCCGTCGAAGGTGAACCCGTCTCCGAGGCCGAGCGCCGAGGCGAAACCGTCGAGCAGCGCCTGTTCGAGCTCTGTTCCCGCCGGCGAAGTCGACCACAGCATGCCTTGTGCACCCAGACCACCGGATGCGATGTCCCCGAGTAGCGACAGCAGGGAGGCGTTCGCGGGGAAGTAGCCGAAGAAGCTCGGGTGCTGCCAGTGCAGGGTCGCGGGCACGATCACGTCATCGAGCAGGGACAGGAGGTCGTCCTCGAGCGCCTCGGACGGACGCTCGGGCAGCCCTCGCGGCAGGCGGGACAGCACCGCGCCCGGGGTGACCTCGGGACGCACCGGGAGATCGTCGAGACCACCGCGGTAGTCGGCGACCCAGTCGATCAGGCGGTGACCGATCGAGCGGAACTCCTCGGGGTCGAGGTCAGGCACGCTGTACTCCTCGGCGGGCTCGGCGGTGTCCCTCCCAGCCGGCACCTTACATCTACGTCTGTTGACTAACCAACCGGTGTGGCGTCACGCCGTGGTCGAGAAGAGTCCGCGACGTGACTTCCGGGCGCGCGATCGTGGGTACCGTGGTGCCGTGACCAGCGATGCGGCGACGACCCCGCTTCGCCGACTCGGCGCGTACGAGCTGCGCTCGCGGATCGGCGAGGGCGGCATGGGAGTCGTCTACCGCGCGCTCGGGCCGGACGGCCGCCCGGTCGCGGTCAAGGTCCTGCGGCCCCACGTCGCCGGTGACCGGGAGGGGCGCGCCAGGTTCGCCCGCGAGGTCAGGGCGATGCGCCGCGTGCACGGACCCCACGTGGCCGAGGTCCTCGACGCCGACGTCACCGCCGAGACCCCGTACGTCGTCACCCGGTACGTCGACGGGCCGCCGCTCTACCGGGTGGTGGCCGACGACGGTCCGCTGAGCGAGCGGGCCCTGGTGCGGCTCGGCACCGGCCTCGCCGACGCGCTGCAGGCGATCCACCGGGCCGGCGTCGTGCACCGCGACCTCAAGCCGGGCAACGTGCTCATGCTCGGGGGCGAGCCGGTCGTCATCGACTTCGGCATCGCCCAGGTCGCCGACGAGTCGCGGCTGACCTCGACAGGCATGCTCATCGGCACGCCCGGTTACCTCGCCCCCGAGGTCGTCGAGGGCAAGCCGGCGAGCTGGGCGTCCGACGTGCACTCGTGGGCGGCGACCGTCGCGTACGCCGCGACGGGTCGGCCGCCGTTCGGCCGTGGCGCGTTCGAGGCGGTCATCTTCCGGGTCTTCTCGGGCAACGCCGACCTCGACGGTGTGCCGCAACGCCTGCTGCCGGTCCTGCACGCAGCACTCCACCGCGACCCGCAGCGCCGGCCGCGGCCGGACGAGCTGGGCACCCTCGTCGAACGCGCGATGGCCACACGCCCCCGGGCCGCGGCCGCCTTCGTCCCACCTCTGGTGGTGGCTCCGGCGCACCCGCGGCCGACGAGACCGCTCACGGTCGCGCCCGCCGCCGCGCAGGCGCCGCCCGCGGAGTCACGGCCCGTCGAGGTACGTCCCCAGCAGCCGCCGGTGCCCGAGCAGGCGGCCGAGAAGCGTCCCCGCAACCCGTTCCCGCTGCGTCCGCGTCCGCTCTACACCACCCTCCTCGCGGTCGTGGCCGCGCTGGCGGGAGCGGTCGCGCCGTTCGTGGCGCTGCTCCTGCTGAGCATCGCCTTCGCGGTCGCGCGTACGGTCCACAGCCAGGCCCAGTTCGTGACCTTGCGCAGGGAGCGCAAGGGGCGCAGCGCCACCGACGGTCTCGTCGCGGTGACGGCCCTGCCGTGGCACTCGGTGCGGTCCGCGCTGTACACCGTCCTCACGATCCCGATCGCGGCGATCGGCGCGCTGGCTCTCGTGGTGCTGGTCGCGCTGTTCGCCCCCGCCGGGCTGCCCGCGACCAACACCCATGTCCTCGGCGGGCTGCTCGTCGGCACCACCGCCGTGCTCGCGTGGTGGGGTCTCGACGGGGAGGGCGTACGACTGGGTGGCAGGCGCATGCTCGGCTGGGTCGCGCAGCCGCGTCCGGTCGCGATCGTGTCCGGCCTCGTGCTCGGTGCCGTGGCGTTCGGGCTGCTGCTCGAGGCGATGGGCAGTGGCGTGCACTGGTGGCCCCTGCAGGAGGACCCGCGGGCGCTCGCCGGCGCTCCCCGCGCGGTGATCGGCGAGTTCCTCCGCTGGCTCAGCGAGCACCGCTTCTTCTGACTCCGGTGTCAGTCGGTCCAGGGGAGGGCGCGGACGGCGCGGTGCGGGATCGACTCGCGGCCCTCGACGTCGAGCGAGGCGATGACGAGGCCGCCGATGAGCGCGACGTTCTTCAGGAAGTGCATGCGGTGGTTGGCTCGCGTCGCCGGGTCGTCGTGCTCCCACCAGCGGTGGCCGGCGAGCGTGGTCGGGACGAGGCTGGCGGCGAGGCCGAGCGCGGCGACGCGCGGGAAGCGTCCGGTGGCGAGGGCGAGCCCCGCAGCGATCTTGCCCGTGGCGTCGGCGAGGGTGAGGGGCGACACGTACTCCTCGGGCACCCCCAGGGGCACGAGGAGGGCCTTCGCCTTCCGCACCCTCGGCTCCGGGTTCCTCAGCGCTTCGATCCCGCTGGCGACGAAGATCGAGGCGAGTGCCGACCTGGCCATTCTCCGGACGAGCATGCTGTCTCCTTGCGCGTGCGGCGTGCGGCTCCTCCCCGATCCGCGCCACGGCGGCGGAAATACCGGGGATGGCGGTGAGTCTGTCATAACCTGGCGCCAGCCTCTCCTTCCCCAAGATCCTGGAGGCGGTTCAAGTGCGCCGTACGCACGTGCGGCGGCACCTGGTTGTGCTGGCATCACTGCTGGCACTGCAGGCGTCGCTCGTCGTCGTCCCCGCGTCGACCTCAAGTCCGTTCTCGCCCACCGCACACGCGGAAACGCCTGGTGAGAAGGCCAAGAAGCTCAAGGACGACCTGCGCCGGCTGGCCGGCGCCGAGTCGAGCCTGCGCACACAGGCCGACGCCGCCCGTGCCGCGCTCGTCGTCGGCACGGCGAAATGGGAGTCCGCCAAGAAGAAGCTCGCCGCCGCCCGCAAGGACGCCGCAGCCAAGTCCGCGCTCGCCGCCGAGGCACAGGCCCAGACCGAGACCAAGCGGCGCGAGGTCGCCCAGTTCGCGGCGGCCGTCTACCAGAATCCCGTCGACTCGTCGTTCGCCTTCGCCACGGACGTCGGTACCGGCGACCCGCTCGGCCAGGCACGCGGCATGGCCGACCTCGACCAGGCGGGCGCGCAGCAGGTGTCGACGCTCGACGGCTTCGAGGCGTCGAAGATCGCGGCGAACATCTTCGAGCGGCAGGCGAAGGCCGCCGCACGCAAGGCCACCGGGCTCGAGGCCTCTCTCGCCGAACAGGCCGTGGCGCTGCGCGCCCAGGCGAAGAAGACCACGACACTCCTGTCGAAGGCCGTCGAGAAGGTCGACGACCTGCAGAGCACCATCGACGGGCTGGAGGCCAAGGAGCGCAAGCGCGTCGCGAAGATACGAGCCAAGCAGGCCAGGGAACACGGCTACACCGGGGGCGGCGGCTCGTCCGGCGGCTCGTCGCATTGCCGCAAGTCGTCGCGGCTGAACTATCCGAACGGCCTGATCCCGCAGTCGGCGCTGTGCGCGCTGCCGCAGTCGGGCTGGTACCTGCGAGCCGACGCGGCGCGCAAGTTCTGGAAGCTCAACGCGGCGTACCGCGCACACTTCGGCGCGAACATCTGCGTGAACAGCGCGTACCGGCCGCTCCAGCGGCAGTACGAGCTCTACGCGAGCATGCCCGCCGGTTACGCCGCCGTGCCCGGCACGTCCAACCACGGCAGGGGCATGGCGGTCGACCTCGGCTGCGGGATCAGCCAGTTCGGCACCGCCCAGCACAACTGGATGCGCAACCACGCCGGTCAATGGGGCTTCTTCCACCCGGCCTGGGCGCGCAGCGGGCCCATCGAGCCGTGGCACTGGGAGTTCGGCGGGTAGTAGCCTCCGCCAGGATGAGCACCGCTACCCTGCCGGAGCGCGCCGACGTCGTCGTCGTGGGCGGCGGCGTGATGGGCACGAGCACGGCGTTCCACCTCGCCGAGGCCGGCGTCGACGTCGTGCTGGTCGAGCGTGACGAGCTCGCGTCCGGGAGCACGTCGCGCGCGGCGGGCGGCGTCCGGGCCCAGTTCTCCGACCCGGTCAACATCGGCCTCGGCCTGCGCAGCCTGGAGGCGTTCGAACGGTTCGCGGATCGACCGGGCGGGGAGATCGACTTCGCGCAGCACGGATACCTGTTCCTGCTCGCCGACCAGGCCGCGGTCGCGGCGCACGAGCAGAACGTCAGGGTGCAGAACGCCCTCGGCGTCCCGAGCAGGATCGTCGACGTCCGCGAGGCGTGCGAGCTGTCGCCGCTCGTCAGTCCCGACGGCCTCGTCGCGGCTGCGTACTCTCCCCGCGACGGTCACTGCACGCCCGAGGCGGTGGTGCAGGGGTATGCCCGGGCCGCCCGCGCCCATGGCGCCGTCATCAGGCGGCACTGCGAGGTGCTCGGCATCGACGTCGACGGCGGACGCATCACCGGCGTGCGCACGTCGGGCGGGCACGTCGCGACCGGAGCGGTCGTGTGCGCCGCGGGCGCGTGGTCGGGGCAGCTCGGCGACATGGTCGGCCTCGATCTGCCGGTGCGGCCACTGCGCCGGCAGATCGTCGTGACCGAGGCCGTCCCCGACCTACCGCCGCGGATGCCGATGACGATCGACGCCGCCACGAACTTCTACTTCCACGACGAGGGCCCGGGCGTCCTGATGGGCATGCCCGACCCGCGCGACGCGTACGGCTTCGACACCAGCCTCGACGACGTGTGGCTGGCGGACCTCGCCGAGGCCGTCGCGTTCCGTGCGCCGCGGCTCGCGGAGGTCGGCGTCGCGCACCGGTGGGCGGGCCTGTACGAGGTGACCCCCGACCACAACGCCGTCATCGGCGAGGCGCGGACGGTCGGCAGGTTCCTCTACGCGACGGGCTTCTCCGGGCACGGTTTCCTGCAGGGCCCCGCGGTCGGCGAGGTGATGCGCGACCTCGTCCTCGGCCACACGCCCGTGGTCGACGTGAGCGCACTCGACGCCGCACGCTTCGCCGGCGGCGAGGCCCGCCCGGAACACAACGTCGTCTGAGGACTGTCTCCTCTATGCGTCTCCAGTGTGGCGGCGGACGATCTCGTTGATCCAGATCGGCGCGTAGGGGGACGTGCAATTGGGCGGGGTGGGGTAGTCCTTGAGGACTTCGAGACTTTCGCCGATGCCGATCGCGCGGGCACGATGCTCGGGGTGATGGATGCCGATGGTGGCGAGGCATTCGTTCATGGCCCACTGCAGCCGGTACGGCGCGTCCTTCATGTGTGTCTCGATGAGGTCGAGGAGTGCGGGCAGGTCGAGTTCGTCGGGGGCTTTCGCCACGCGGTCGCTGGTCAGCGCCCACCCGGCGCTGGCGACGACCGGGTCGGAGTCAGCGAACCAAGCGGTGCGAAGTTCTTCGACATGCGCGCTCTTCTTGACGACGTAGTTGGTGAGCCAATCGTGCACCTTGGGGACGTGTGCGTCGCGGAGCATGGCGTCCAACTCGGACGCGGTGTACGCCTTGGGGCGGCTGATCAGGATCGCGACGAGACGGGCCGCGGTGTCGCCAGTCCCCCAGAGCTGACCGGCGAGGTCGTGCTGGGTCTTGAGGCGTTTGGCCACCGCGCGCAGCTTGGTGAGGTTGACACCGTGGTCGTCCCCGTGGCGTTCATTCACCGCACGGATCTTCGGTTCTTCCAAGGCCGCCAGTTCTGCCCTCACGTCGCTGACAGTGGCCTGGGGTACCGAACCAGTCGCCACAACGATCTCCTCTCAGCCGACGTCGAGGACGCAGCGGAAGCCCTGGTTGCCCGACGACGAGTCCGGCGTGTTCTTCGTCCGCGCCGCGAGCCGGTAGCGGTTGCAGTAGGAGTCGTGGCAGAGGTAGGAGCCGCCGCGCATCACGCGCTCCTCGCCGGTGTCGGGTCCCCGCGGGTCGGGGATGGGGCTGTCGGCGTCGGAGGGGTGGTCGGTGCCGAAGCGGTCGGAACACCATTCCCAGACGTTGCCGCAGACGTTGGAGAGGCCGAAGTCGTTGGGGTGGAAGGCCGTGACCGGCGCCGTGCCGCGAAAGCCGTCCTCGACGGTGTTGGTGACGGGGAAGGTGCCCTGGAAGATGTTGCACAGCCACCGGTTCGTCGGTCGCAGCTCGTCGCCCCACGGGTAGCGGGTGCGCTCGCGGCCGCCGCGGGCGGCGTACTCCCACTCGGCCTCGGTGGGCAGTCGCTTGCCCGCCCACTCGGCGTACGCGGTGGCGTCGTGCCACGAGACGTGGACGACGGGGTGCTGGTCGCGACCGTCGAGCGTGCTGTGCGGGCCCTCGGGCGTGCGCCAGGTGGCGCCGTCGGCGGCGCGCCACCAGGGCGCCTCGGCCGGGTAGCGGAGGTCCGCGGCCTGTAGCTCGCGGGGCAGCAGTCCGCCGAACACGAACGACCAGCCGAACCGCTCGGCCTCGGTCACGTATCCGGTGGCGCGGACGAACGCCGCGAACTGCCGCGTCGTCACCGCGCAGGTGTCGATCCGGAACGGGCGCAGCGTGACCTGGCGCACCGGGCCCTCACCGTCGTGCGGGTTCGCGTCGGGATCGTCGCCACCCATCGCGAAGGTGCCTCCGGGCAGCAGCACCGTGCCCGCCTCAGGACGCGGCCTGCGCCCCTTGACGGACCGCGTCGCAGAAGCGGTCGAGGCAGGCGGTGACGACGTTGCGGTCGTGGACCGACTGGGTGCGCAGCAGCCTTCGCTCACGTGCTCCACCCTCTCAGACCGGGACCGTCGTCGTGCGGATGACCTGAGGGCCGTGCCGGGCCCGTCGATACGCTTGCGGCACTGCCGTCGCCTGTGGAGGTCGTCCGTGTCCGAGCCCCGCCCGTTCCGTTCGCGCAGGACCTGCCTCGCCGTCCCGGGGAGCAGTCCGCGGATGATCGAGAAGTCCCGGTCGCTGCCCGTCGACGAGGTGTTCCTCGACCTGGAGGACGCTGTCGCGCCCGGCGCCAAGGCAGAGGCGCGCGCGACCGTCGTCGCGGCCCTGCGCGAGGGCGGCTGGTCGGGCACGCGGGTCGTCCGGGTCAACGACTGGACGACGCAGTGGACGTACCAGGACGTCGTCGAGGTCGTGGGACAGGCAGGCGCGCACCTCGACGCACTGCTGCTGCCCAAGACCGCGTCGGCCGCGCACGTCACCGCGCTCGACCTGCTGCTCGCCCAGGTGGAGACGCAGGCCGGGCTCGAGGTCGGTCGCATCGGCATCGAGCCGCAGATCGAGAACGCCGCGGGACTCGCCGATGTCGACGCGATCGCCGCGGCGTCACCGCGGGTGGAGGCGATCGTCTTCGGGCCCGCGGACTTCATGGCGAGTATCAACATGCGGTCGCTCGTGGTGGGGGAGCAGCCACCCGGGTACGATGTCGGCGACGCGTACCACTATCCGCTGATGCGCATCCTGACCGCGGCGCGCGCGAACGGGCTGCAGGCGATCGACGGGCCGTACCTGCAGATCCGCGACGTCGACGGACTGCGCCGGGTCGCCGGCCGGTCCGCGGCGCTCGGCTTCGACGGCAAGTGGGTGCTGCACCCCGGCCAGGTCGACGTCATCAACGAGCTGTTCTCGCCGACCCAGAAGGACTACGACCACGCCGAGCTGATCCTGGAGGCGTACGAGTGGCACACCTCCGACGCCGGCGGGCGGCGGGGAGCGGTCATGCTCGGCGACGAGATGATCGACGAGGCCTCGCGCAAGATGGCGCGCGTCGTCGCGGCGAAGGGCAGGGCGGCGGGACTGACGCGCACGCAGTCGTTCGTTCCGCCGAGCTGACCGCTGCTTCACCTCACGAACGTGGACTTCACCTCGCCCCTGCACGAGGTGAAGTCCCTGTTGATCACGTTAACCACTGGGGGACCCTGGCGGGCCATCCCCTACGGGTGAAAAGTAGGGGGTGGCCCGCGGTGTCCCTGGCGACGGCGTGATCACAACGGTGCGGTAGAGCCCGCACGTCAACCTGCCGCTGGGGTCACCACCCAGGTAT
>WHST01000037.1 GCA_009379955.1 Streptosporangiales bacterium
CACCTCGGCCCCGTCCTCGTCCATCACAACCACCTGGGTAGACCACATCGGCCGGCCCGTGTCACGCTCGGTCTTCTGACGACCGGTCTGGTCGTTCTTCTCCTCCGGGTCCTTCGACACCGTCACCTGCTTGCTCTCCGCGTTGATGATGAGCTTCATGACTGTTCCCTTCCTCGGAACCTCGTCAGCGTGACCTCGTGGCCACTTCGAACTGACGTGATGCCATCCAGACTCACCCGGAGGTGATTGCCACGCCAATGGGTCCGCGTGACAAAACACTTGTCTTTGCATGACAACTGTCGTTGCGCTACGGTGGCAACATGGGAAAGATCGATCGGGCCCGCAGGAAGCAGTTCGCGGCTCACGCCAACGACATCCGGATCCGCCGTCTAACGACCGGCGACAATGTCGAGGCGATCGCTCACGCCATCACCTTGGAGTTGCCCGAGTTGCTGCCTCTCGAAGCGTGGCGACTTGCTCACGGCTGGACTCGCACCGAGGTCTCGAAACGACTCGACGCCCTGTACGAGCAGGACGGACTCAAGGCTCCGGGCATCTCAGGAGCACATCTCTGCAAGTGGGAGCACGGCGACGTCCGCCCCTCAGAAGAGCGGATCGATTACCTGTGTCGGCTGTACCAGACAAGTCCCAGCCGCCTCGGCTTCGGCACCGACTACTCGAAAGCCGACGTGAACCACCTGCAGCAAGCAGGTCTTGCCAACATGTTCCCGCGCACCAATGACGACTCCCAAGCTGACCTGCTTGGACGACTCCAATCCGCACGCGAGCGGATCAACATGTTCGGCCTCACTCGCAACTTCTACGTCTCCGACCTGGCGCTACCCCTCTTTGAGCGCAAGGCGGTCGAGATCCCGGTGCACTTCTACGTGATGCACCCCTACTGCGATTCTCGGGTTGACCGGTACCGGCTGGAGCCAGCCGAGGCCTCGATGGAGGATCCGGTCCGGTACACGCGGGAGTTCTTGCGTCCGCTCTACGACGCACAGGAACGCATCGCCCGTGTGGCCGACCAAGGAGCCGGCTTCCACGTCTGGACGTACAACTTCCCGTGCGCATTCGCCGTCGAGGAGATCGACGACGCGTGTCGCGTGATGCTCTACGGGGCTGGCAAGCGTGGCACCGAAGGTCCCGTCATGGTGTTCGACCAAGGAACCCCGTATCACGACTACTTCAACGGCCAGATCCGGTTCCTAGAGCGACTCGCCACACAGCCGCGAGAACCATGGCGCAGCAAGGGCCTCCAGGTCGAACCAGTCACCATCTCGCTGTTCGAACCCGGCGGAGTGCGCAGCCCCACCGGTGAGGACGTCAGTGAGTGGGTAGACGTTAATGACTAGACCGAGCTGTGTGAGCGACCTTCCCAAGCGAGGGGTTCGGCCAGTAGCCAGCCGGGCTGACTGACAGATCTGCGAGCACTACCACACAGTTGACTCGCATGCACAAGCAACGCTGCCAAGAATCCGAACTAACTGAAAGTAGCGAGGCTTCACGAAGCCCCGTCAGCGAGCGCTGATCTCCGAATCTTCGCATCATCCTCAATCTCGCCTCTCTATTGTCGCGCCAGACACCATGTGTAGCGACAACGAAGAGGGTCAAGCATGATCGCAACATTCATCGTCCCACTCCTTGCATCAGGCGTGACATGGCTGTTCTACGCTGTATTCCGAACAGCCTGGCCACAACACTATTTCACTGCACGAGACCTAACGGGATACAAATCTAGTCGTACATGGATCACATGGCTAGCATTCAGAATCTTGCCAGTTCTCAGTGCCTCAGCCGTAAGTGCAGTTACTACTGAACGATTGAGGGGCAATGGCGTCATTTCGCTCATCGTCTATATAGTCGTCTATTTGATCCTGTCTCCCGGTCTTGTCATATGGCATCATCTGCCTCGCTGGCGGGCGCTTCACCCTGAAGCAACCACGTCAGCTCTATACTTGCGACTATCGGGAATTGGTCTAATCTTAGTTGGAAGCGTCGCTGGCTTCTTTCTTGGCCCGATCGCAAGAGACGCAGTTCCCACACCGACGGCACTCCTAGGAGCTTTGTTCACTGCGCCACTCGCAGGACTGATCGCAGCGTTCGTTAGTGATCGCGGGGGCCAGGAGATAGACATTGACGGGCTCGCCAAGAAAGAACGTTTGAAGCTGAGTGCGAAGGTCAATAATGCGGTGGAGTCAGCGGCGCGAAATTTCCGCGTTGATCGAGAACTGTTGCTAGCTATCATCATTACTGAGTCATTGCAGCGACCGCCGTGGGTTCGCACAATCGAGAACGCCCTCGCTCGTCTGGGCCTAAAGGTGACAACTGGCATTGCCCAAAGCAAACGAGGTAGATCTACGGACGTCGAATCGGTCGCTACACTTGCGGGCTTGTATCACGACACTGCTCTCCCGGGCCAGCACGATGTATTGAACGTCAAGTTGGAGTCGTTGCTCGAGAGGCACAACAGATCACCCGAGTTTCTTGCTATCGCTACCGACGTGTTCGCCGCCCTTAGAGGGCGGTACATTGCCATGTCGGAGGATCTCGACGAGACTAACCGACCGATGATCGAAGTTGTATCCAGTGTTCGCGTGGAGCAGAACTGGTTGGTCCGAGGAACGTGCGCGAACGATGTCCGCGATATCCGTCTACATGACGAAGAAACGCCACACGTCATTTTGGGAATGGCTACCATTGAAGATCCGCACAACTATCGGCGGCCTTGGCGGATGTTAGTGGATATTTCCTGCTGGGCGGGCGAACTGTCAGGCGTTCAAGCAACGTCTGGCCATCGCCTCACTTTGTACACGCAGCTCAATCATTCCGAAGGCTGATGTCAGATGCGCAGTTTGCTGGCCTTCGCAGTTGCCGCCGGGACAGCCGGCGCTGGCGCTACGAGCCGTGATGACTTTCTGTACGTCTTCAAGGCGGGCCCTCCGGCCCCGCGCGCGCCGCCGACGCGGCGTCCGGCACTCCTGCGGGCGTGAGCGCCCTCGTCGTGCACGGCCTGCGCCGGTCGACTGGCGCGCACAGCACGAGGCCGCCAGGAGACGTCGAGCTCTCTCTCGGGGTGCTGCTGACGGCCCAGACGCGACAGGTCCGCACCGCATCCGCAGATCACGCGGCCTGCGGTGGTCGGTGGGGCTCCCTCACCCCGCGACTTGATCATGGGGATTCCAGACCGACCGGAACCCGTCAAGCGCGAGCGGAACTGCACACTCGCGCTTGACCGAACCCGGCCGGCCCGAAGGGCAGCACCTATCGCGGGCTGAGGGAGCAGACTGGCTGCCGACGGTCCAGCTCACACTTTGGCTCACACGAAACGTTGGCAACCGGCCACGACCACTCCCCCAAGACCGCAGGTCCGAACCCGCTCCATCGCAGGTCAGAGGGCATGTCAACAGTTGCCGACAGACGTTGACAGAAGCCATCTTTAAATCTGTGGGTTCGGGGTTCGAGTCCCTGGCGGCGCACCATCACTGCAGGTCAGCGCCATGATCATCTAGGCAGCACGGGTGGTCATGGGCTCGATCCCACGGCTTACCCACCGCTTATCTCTCCATACTCTGACTCGTCAATAGGCTCGCCGCCTGCACCGTTTGATCACGTGCACGTGATCAACATGGACTTCACCTCGTGCCGGGACGAGGTGAAGTCCACGTCGGTGAGGTGAAGCTCCGCCGACGACCCTCGCAGCGCACCCGTGAACGGCTCCTCCGGCGGGTTGGCGTCGGGTCTGAGCGTATGCCTTGAGTCGCTTGACCTCGTTGTTGCGCAGGCCAGAGCCCATGGTCGCCATCGGCGATCATGGGCTCTGGTTCGTAGCTTCTTGGCTACCGTTGCTCGTGGCGGCCGCCGCCGACGAGCGCCACGAACTCCTCCAGGGTGAGGTTCCCGTCACCGTCGCGGTCTGCCGAGGTGACGAACGCTTCGATCTCCTGATCGGTGACCGCATGGACGCCGAGCGCCTGGTTCACCTGCCGGACCTCTTCGACGGTGATCACACCATCGTGATCGGTGTCGAACTTCTCGAACTCGGCCCTCGCTGCCTCACGGGCATCCGACATGAGTCTGCTCCTCCGTAGACGATCCGCTAGTCGGGAATCTATCGAAGCCGACACGGCAGTGGACGACGTCATGCGTCCGACCTGCCGAGCGTGGGTGCGTCATCGCGTTCGGCGCCAGTGGCGCTTGGCGGCGCGCAGCACCAGGTGGGGGTGAGCGCGGCGGACGCCGCGGCCGTCGCCCAGGGCCTCGGACAGGAAGTCGGCGAGGTCCTCGCCGCGGGTAAGCGCGCAGGCGCCGAAGAGCGTGTACTCCCCCGACGTGCCGACCAGGTAGCGGACGGCCGGGTGTGCGGCCAGCCGGGCGGCGACGGTGGCCGTGCGGGTGGGCTCGGTCTCCAGCCAGAGCATGTACTCCGCGCCGAAGCCCAGGATCGACGGCTCGACGACCGTGCGGAAGTGGAGGATGCCGCGGCGGCTCAGGGAGTCCATGCGGCGCCGGACGGTCGACGCGCTGGTGCCGACGGCCGACGCGAGGTCGGTGACCGACATCCGGCCGTCGCGGCCGAGCGCCTCGACGATCCTCGACTCCTGCTCCGTCAAGGGGTCGCCGGTGTCGCGTTCCGCCGGCTCGGCGGGGTCGGGACGTGCCCTGATCGCGTCGGCCGTCTCCTTGTCGAGGATCTGGGGGTCCCAGGCGTACGCCCCGGTGTGGTGGTCGGTGATCACCGCGGTCGTGTGGTCGACCACGCCGTCGACGGAGCCGATCGAGCCGTCGACGAGACGCAGCAGCGCCTCGTGGTCCGCGGCGACCGCCTCGACGAGGATGCCGCCCGCACCGGTCAGCGCCGCCGCGAAACGGACGTCCGAGTCACCGGCCACGGCACGCAGCACGGGCTCCACCGTCCCCGGCCGGCAACCGACCCGGACGGAGACCTCCAGGCCGTGGCCGTTACTCGTCCGGTCGACGAGACCGACGACGGCGACCTGGCCCGAGTCGAAGAGGCGCGCGGCGCGGCGGGCGACGGTCGACTCCGACGCGTCGAGCCACCGCGCGAGCAGCTCCCACGGCGCCCGCGGCTTCAGGTGGAGCGCAGCGACCAGCGCACGGTCCAGTTCCGTCAGCACGACCTGACTCACTGCCGGTTCTCTCCAGATCCAACCGTAGTTCTGCTAGATTTCATCGGACCTGTGGGATCATATCCGGATTTCTCCATCCAGGAGGACAGTCATGGCCGCTACCGCCGACGGGAACCAGGCAGTCGAGGCAGGCACCGAGGGACATGGGCGACGAGACCGCCACTCGCGTACGGGCCGCCGCCGACCGGCTGCGCGAAGCCGGCGCCGACACCCTCGTGCTCGGCTACCTCACCCTCGGCTTCCTCGGCGTGGCCGAGCGGCTGACGGCCGACCTCGGCCTGCCCGTGGTGAACCCCGCGAGGGCGGCGCTCGCCGCGGCCGAGACGCTGGTGCGGTCCGGACTGGGCCCGTCCCCCGTCGCGTACCCGGCACCGCGCGGCACCATCCTCACCGCCTGACGGCGCGCGCATGTGCGAGCCTGTCGGCGTCGACAGGGGAGGCGCAGGGTGAGCCGGATCGTCACGTTCTCCGCGTACGGCGGGCCAGAGGTACTCGAGACCTCGGAGGTCGAACCGCCGGACGCCGGAGCAGGCCGGGTGCGCGTGCACGTCAGGGCGGCGGGGGTGTCGCCGTTCGACGTGACGTTCCGCCGCGGTGGCGCGGCGTCGTGGAAGCCCGCGGTGTTCCCGCAGACGCTCGGCAACGAGATCGCGGGCATGGTCGACCTGGTCGGCGATGACGTCACCGCATGGACGGTCGGCGACGAGGTCCTCGGCTGGGTGCCGTTCACGGGGTACGCCGACCACGCCGTCGTGCGCGCCGACCACCTCGTCGCGAAGCCGGCGGGCATGCCCTGGGACGAGGCCGGCGTGCTCACCGCGTCGGGCCAGACCGCTGCCACCGCGCTCGCCGACCTCGCCGTCACCGAGGGCGAGACGCTGCTGGTCCACGCCGCGGCCGGCGGCGTCGGGTCGTACGCCGTGCAGCTCGGCGTCGCGTACGGCGCCACCGTCGTCGGCACGGCGAGCGAGCGCAACCACGACTACCTACGCGAGCTCGGTGTCATCCCCGTCACGTACGGGGACGGGCTCGCCGACCGGGTGCGCGCCGCCGCGCCCGAAGGGGTCGACGCCGCGCTCGACGCCGCCGGCACCGAGGAGGCGTTGCGGGTCTCGGTCGAGCTCGTCGCCGACCGAGACCGCGTCGGCACCCTCGTCGATCCGGAGGCGGCGAAGCGCCTCGGTGTCCGCGCGCTCGACACCAGGCGGTCGACGGCGAAGCTGGCCGGTCTCGTCGAGCTCTACGAGCAGGGTCGGCTGCGCGTGGCGGTGTCGCGGACGTACCGGCTCGACCAGGCCGCCGAGGCGCACCGGGCCCTCGAGACCGGACACGTCCGCGGCAAGGTCGTGCTCCTCCCCGACTGACCTGGGGACCCCAGCAGGGCCGGGCACCACCACCGGGGACCCCAGCAGGGACCAGGACCACCACCGGGGACCCCAGGTGGACGCCGGTCAGATGACCGCGCCGGAGTCGCTGCGCTCGCTGCCGGAACGCGACCGGCCGCCCGACGACTTCTTCGCCGGCCTTCCGCTCCTGGCCTGCGGCGGACCGCCGGCCTTGCTCGCCAATCCCACGACGATGGGCGTCGCCGTGAACACCGTCGAGAACGTCCCCGCGACGATGCCGACGAGCAGCGCCACCGAGAAGTCGGTGAGCGAGTCGCCGCCGAGCACTGCGAGCGCCGCGAGGATGAACAGCGCACCCATGCCGGTGTTGACGGTGCGCGGCACCGTCCGCAGCACCGCCATGTTCGCCACCTCGGCGAACGGCGCGCGCTTCTTGCCCCTGTTGTCGCGCCACACCTCGCGGATGCGGTCGAAGACCACCACCGAGTCGTTGACCGAGTAGCCGATGACGGTGAGCAGGGCCGCGAGGAACACACCGTCGACCGGCTTGCCGAGCCACGCGAACGTGCCCACGACGATGAGGACGTCCTGGAACATCGCGAGCACGGCGCCGACACCGAACGTCCATCTGAACCTGATCGCCAGGTAGAGCAGCTGCGCGACGAGTGCGACCCCGAGGGCGATGAGCGCCTTGTTGCGCAGCTCGTCGCCGAGGCTGGGACCGATCAGCTCGTCGCGCTCGATCGAGACGTCACCGGCGACGCGTTCGAGCGCGACCTGGATGCGTTCGGACTCCGCGTCGGTGATCGTGCCCGTCCGGACGGAGATGTTGTCGCCGGACGTCTGCACGACGGCACGCGGGAAGCCCGCGTCGGAGACCGCATCACGCGCCACGTCGGCCGACACGTTCTTCGTCGCCGAGTACTCGGTCAGCTGCCCGCCGGTGAACTCCACACCGAAGTTCAGCCCACGGATCCCGATACCGGCGATCGCGACCACGACGACCACCGCGGAGATGCCTAGCCACAGCTTGCGCCTGCTCATCAGGTCGGGCTTGCGCCGCACCAGCCAGTCGCGCACCCGTCCCGTCGACGAGATGCCGGTGAGGCGGGGATGCGTCTCCAGCGGACGGATGCGCATCGCCCAGTCCGCGAACGCCCGGGTGACGAGCAGCGCCGACACCATCGACGCGATGACACCGATCGACAGCGTCACGCCGAAGCCGCGGACCGGGCCAGAGGCGAGGAAGAACAGCAACCCGGCGGCGAGCAGCGTGGTGACGTTGGAGTCGATGATCGCGCTCCACGCCTTGGCGAACCCGGTCGCCATCGACGTCTGCAGCTTCCGTTTGCCGGAGTAGAGCTGGTACTCCTCTCTCGCGCGTTCGAAGACGAGCACGTTGGCGTCGACCGCCATGCCGATCGCGAGGACGAAGCCCGCGAGTCCCGGCAGGGTCAGCGTCGCCCCGAGAGCGACGAGCGTGGCGTACGAGATCAGCGCGTAGCAGCCGAGGGCGATCGCCGCGAGGAAGCCGACCAGCCGGTAGACGACGATGATGAACAGACCGGTCAGGATCACACCGATGATCCCCGCCTTGGCCGACGCGTCGATCGCGTCCGCGCCGAGCGTCGGGCCGACGGTACGGCGCTCGATGATCTCGACCGGGACGGGCAGCGCGCCGCCCTCGATGAGCACCGCGAGGTCGTTCGCCTCGCCCTGGCTGAACGACCCGGTGATCTGCGTCGAGCCACCGGACATGCCGGCCTGGCACTGGATGCTCGGGTCGACCTGCGGCGAGGAGATGACCTTGTCGTCGAGCACGATCGCCACGCGGCGCTTCGGGTCACCCGGCTGGGCGCAGGCAGCCTCACCGGTCAGCTGCTGCCAGGCGTTCTGCCCCTCGCCCTCGAAGTCGACGTTGACCACCCACTGGGTCCCCATCTCCTGGTCGAGCGCGGCCTCCGCCCCACTCACCCCTTCGCCGGACAGGGTCGAGGCACCGAGCACGAGCCGCTGGCCGTCCTCGTCGGCGAGGATGCGGCCGCCCTTCTCCGGCTTCTCCGGCTCGGCGCCCTGCTCGACGACGCCGCGGACGGGATGGAACGAGAGCTGTGCCGTCCTGCCGATGACCTCGACGGCCTTGTCGGGGTCCTGCAGGCCGGGCAGCTCGATGATGATGCGCCGCTCCCCCGACCGGGTGAGGGTCGGCTCGGACACGCCGATGGCGTCGACGCGGCCGCGGAGCACCTCGACGGTCCTGTCGACCGTCTCGGCGTCGGCCTTGGTGCGCGGGCCGTCCCTGGCCTCGAGGACGATCTGGGTGCCGCCGCGCAGATCGAGGCCGAGGCGGGCGGAGCTGGTGAACGCGAAGTACAGGGAGCCGCCGATGATCGCGAGTGCGATCACGGCGCGCACGATGGGTGCACGGGACAAGGAAAGCCTCCGGGAGAGGCGCGCGGGCGACGCCGCGCGGACCGACAGGGACCGTCAGACTCCGGAGGCGGACGGAGGACCGCGTCCGGACGGCACACCTTCGCGGCCGATGGTCGGACGGTCGGCGGGCGTCGCGACGGCGACACCCAGCGACGCCATGGCGAAGGACGCGACGTCGGCCGGTGAGGTGGCGACCACGCCGGACGGTGCGCCGCCTGCGGCGGCGACCGAACCGGCCCTCGCGGATCCGAACGCCGCCGCGGCGGCGGAGGTGCCCCGGTGGGTCCGGGACGTCGCGGCGGCGGTGCGCTCGCGTACGGCGAGCCGTCCGCCGCTGGTCGAGGTCGCCTGGCCCGTCGTCGCGGAGCCGCCCTCGGCGCCGGCGTTGGCCGTGCGGCTCGCCAGCGTGGTGGTGGACGCGCCCGCGACACCGAGCAGCAGGGTGAGGGCCGCGAGCAGGGTGGCGAGAGCCGTCGGCAGCAGCCGACGCTCGACGTCGCGCACCATGACCCGTGTCCGCTCGCTCGGCGATGTGAGGGACCTACTCTACGCAGCGGGCCTGCCGGGCAGGCGGCCCAGCGTCAGCACGCCGGCCAGCGCGACCACGAGACCGGCGAGGAGCGAGACGAGGCTGACGACCGCCGCCGGCGGGGTGATGCCCTCCGACAGCGGCGCGCGGCTGACCGCGGCGACCGTGACGAACATGCCCCAGGAGAACAGCACCGCCGAGCCCGTCCAGGCGAAGACGACACCGTGGGCGGTGCGCACGCGGGAAGCGCCGTAGGCGAGGGCGAGCACGCCGACCGCGGCCGCGACCGCCAGCAGACCCTCCACCCCCTGGGTGACCCTGGTGTAGAAGGTCCACGGCTCCGCGCGCCAGCTGTCGGGGGCGGCGACCGCCTGGTACAGGCGCGCGCCACCGACCAGCAACGCGGCCGCTGCACCGGCTCCGGCCAACGTCCGCGGGAGCGTCGTGTAGATCCGCTCGACAGTTGGGCGGAGGGCCGTCTCGCGATCGAGCACCGAAGCCCAGCGCACGCGGGCGTAGAGGACGAAGCACAGCGTCAGGAGCAGACCCTGTGCCGCGAACGACGCGTAGACGAGCGTGTACGTCGGCCCGTCGACCAGTCCGTTCTCCAGGTCGACCAGGCGTCCCGAGGTGAGCAGGCCGTACCCGAACCCCACGGCGACCTGCCCGACGACGGGGATCAAGAACCCGGTGCCCACCCAGGCCGGCAGCAACACCGTCCACGCGGGCAGCCGCTGCCCCCAGCGGTGGGTCAGCGCCAGCGCCACCACCACGACCGCGAGGTCGAGCGCCAGCGTGATCGCGTTCGCCACGCCGAACTCGGTCCTGGCCGGGGAGCCCGCCGGTATCCCGACCGGCGAGCCTGACAGCCACGCCACCTTGAGAGCGGCGTACGGCACGACGGCGAGGAGCAGGCCGTACCCGGCGGCGAGGCGCACCCGACCCAGTCGCGTGCTCGTCGGCCACCGTCCGGGGAGTACCTGGGTGCTCATCTGCGACCTTCCGATCGTCGACGCCCGCCTGGATCACGACGCTACGAGCGGCGGCGTGGGCGCGAATCGACCGGAAGGAGGAACGGCGATCGGCCGTCCGGCCGATCGTCAGCGCAGGCGCAGCGCCAGGTAGACGTCGACCTGGTCGGGGAGACGGCGCAGGTCGCGTCCGGTCAGCTGCTCGATCCTGTCGATCCGGTAGCGCAGGGTGTTCACGTGCACGTGCAGCTCGGCGGCGCACTGCGACCACGAGCCACCGCAGTCGAGGAACGTCTCGAGCGTGTGCACGAGGTCGGACGTGTGCCGCTCGTCGTACGCGAGGAGCGGGTCGAGCACCCGCGAACGGAACGCGTGGCGCACCTCGGTGGAGACGTTCGCCAGGAGGAGCACGTGCGACGCCAGCCGCTCGGAACCCGCGAGGGAGGCGGCGGCCGGGTCGAGCGCGGCGATCTCGCGGGCCTGCCTCGCCTCGGCCCACGCCCCGGCGAGGCCGTCCACCGACGTGACCGGGTCGCTGACGCCGACGGTCACCCGCATGCCGGACGCGGCCAGGGCCGGCGCGAGCACGGCGACCGCGTCCCGTGCGACACCGGTGACCCCGCCGGTCAGCTGCGCCACCGCCGCGGCGCCGCCTCCATACCGCGCCCAGACGTAGTGCCGCGCGACCGGTTCGACCGCCTCGGCGAGCACCGCGGCGGCCTCGTCGCCGTCGGCGACGGCGACGAGCAGGCCCGCTCCCGGGTCGAGCCCGGCGACGCGCAGACGCGTGGCGACGGTGCCCGGGTCGGTGTCGTCGTCGAGGAGGGTGAACAGGTCGTCGTCGGTACGGTGCTCGCGTAGCCACGTGTCGAGGTCGAGCGCGACCATCGCGACGAGCTCGTCGGCGACTCCCCGCCGTTCCCGCGACCACCGGGTGTGGTCGTCGTCGACCACGAGCAGCCGGCTCACGTGGGGCGGCGCACCCACGCCGAACACCGAGTACCCGTCGGTGCCGCGGTGGGTGACCCGCCGCGGCAGCGGCCCACCGCGTGCGACCTCGGCCGCGATCGCCGCGCGCTGCTCGTCGCCGAGGGCGGCCGTCCCCTCGATCGTCCGGCCGGTTCCGGAGAGCACCCAGCACGACAGGCCGAGCTCCTCCGCGACGAGCCCGAGGACGCCGCCGAGCCGGGTGCCGGCCTCGATGAGCGACCGGTGCCGGCCGAGCAGGGTCGCGAGGTCGGCCGAGCGCCCGGCGGCGAGGCGGCGTACGACGTGCTCGGTGATCGTCGAGAACGACACCTCGCGGCCGACGTGGAACAGCGGCAGCCCGTGCCGCTTGCACGCGTCGACCAGGTCACGCGGGACGTCGTCGAGTGCCGGGTCGCTCGCCCCCAGCGCGACGGCGCCCGCCGCGACGACGTGGGCGACGAACGTCTCGGCGTCGGTCTCGTCGTGCCGCCACATCATGCCGGTGAGGACGAGCTCGCCGCCCGCGAGGTAGCGGCGCGGGTCGAGCAGGTCGGTGGTGACCACCCAGCGCACCTCGTGGCCGAGCGCCGCCTCGCCGACGCGCAGGGACAGCCCGAGCGCCGGAGTCGCGAGCAGCGACCGCAGGTCCACCGCGCTCCCCTCTCCGTCCCACCGGGCCGGTCACCGCCGGCGCGGATGAACGTGTCCATTCTCCACGGGGCGGAGGGCCGGGAGGCGGTGCGACTTGGAGGAATCTACGACGGTTCGGCGCTTCCGGGTGGGCGATCTCGTACGGGCGGCCGGTTGTGGCGAGGTGGGCACGTGGCGTGCAATACACGTCTCGTGGCACGGATCCAGGGGGGAGGTCGACGGCACCGGTGGTGACCCTCGACTCGTTCAACCGCCTCGAGGCGGAGGCGGCGGCCGCCGCCCTCGCGCCCTGCTGCGCCTCGCCGGGGTGGGCGCAGCGGGTGGCCGGCGGCCGCCCCTACCGCGACGTGGCGTCCCTCGTCGCGGCGGGTGAGGCGGCGTTCGACGCGCTCGGCCGGCCCGCCGTTGAGGCCGTGGTCGCGGCGCACCCGCGCATCGGCGAACGTCCGGCAGGGGACGGCCGGGAGTCCGCGTGGTCCAGGGAGGAGCAGTCGAGCGTCCGCACCGCCACGGGTACCGGGGCCGATCTCGCCGCCGCCAACGCCGCGTACGAGCAGCGGTTCGACCGTGTGTTCCTCGTCTGCGCGACCGGGCTGTCGGCGCTGGACGTGCTGGCCGAGGCGAAGCGACGGCTCGGCAACGACGAGGCCACCGAGTGGACGGAGACGACCAGGGAGCTGCGGAAGATCGTCCGGCTGCGCTTGACGAAGATGATCCGATGAGCATCTCGACGCATGTGCTCGACGCGACGACGGGACGGCCGGCGGCCGGCATGTCCGTCACGCTGTGGCGCTCGACGGGCGACGGCTGGGCCCAGGTGGTGCACGCCCGCACCGACGACGACGGGCGGATCACGGACTGGCCGTCGCGACCCGGCGTGCACCGGATCGTCTTCGCGACCGGTCCATGGTGGCAGGACCAGGGCAAGGAGGCCTTCCATCCCGAGGTGGTGGTCACGTTCACCGTCACCGATCCCGACGCCCACCAGCATGTGCCACTGCTGGCGAGCCCGTTCTCCTACACGACCTACCGAGGGAGCTGACAATGGGCGCCACGCTCGGTGCCAGCAGCTACGGCAAGGCCGAGGTACGCGTCGTCAGGATCGACCGGGACTCCCCCCGTCACGAGATCACCGATCTCGATGTCGACGTCGCGCTCGGCGGCGACCTCGAGGACAGCCACCTGCACGGCGACAACGCCCACGTGCTACCGACCGACACGATGAAGAACACGGTGTACGCGCTCGCGCGCGACGGCGTCGGAGGCATCGAGTCGTTCGGTGAACGGCTGGCGCGTCACTTCGTCGACACCCAGCCGCCGATCCACACCGCACGGGTGCGGCTGCGCCGGCATCCGTGGGAACGCGTCGGCCCGCACTCGTTCAGCCGCGGCGAGGGCGGCGAGGTCCGTACCGCCGAGGTGTCGTACGACGGGTCGACCGTCTCGGTGTGGGCGGGCCTGCGCGACCTGCTGCTGCTCAACTCGACCGACTCGGAGTTCACCGGCTTCGCCGTCGACGAGTACACGACGCTCGAGCCGACCACCGACCGCATCCTCGCGACGGCCGTGACGGCGACGTGGCGGTACGCCGACACGTCGGGAGACCTCGCCGAGGCGTACACGGCGGCTCGCGAGGGGCTCGTCTCCGCGTTCGCGGACACCTACTCGCTGGCGCTGCAGCAGACGCTCTACGCCATGGGCGAGCGCGTGCTCGACCGCGTGCCCGCGGTCGCCGAGGTGTTGCTCGCACTGCCGAACCGGCACCACTTCCTCGTCGACCTGGCGCCGTTCGGCAGGGACAACCCCGGCGAGGTCTTCCACGCCGCGGACCGTCCGTACGGCCTCATCGAGGGGACGGTGAAGCGGACATGACGACCACCGCGCTGGACACTCCCGTCTTCCTGCGACCGACGACGCTCGCCGAGGCGCTCGCGGCGAAGGCGGCGCATCCCGACGCCGCACCGATCACCGGCGGCACCGACATCATGGTCGAGCTGAACTTCGACGTACGCCGGCCGGCGGTGCTGCTCGACCTGTCCGAGGTCGCCGAGCTCCGTACGTGGGAGCGCGACGGCGATCGGGTCCGCGTCGGCGCCGCCGTCACGTACACCAGGATCGTCCATGAGCTCGCGGACGAGCTGCCGGGCCTCGCCCTGGCCGCACGCACCGTCGGGTCGCCGCAGATCCGCAACAGGGGCACCGTCGGCGGCAACCTCGGTGCGGCGTCTCCCGCGGGCGACTGCCACCCGCCGCTGCTCGCGACCGGCGCCGACGTGGAGGTCGCAGGTGTGCGCGGCACGCGGCTCGTCCCGGTGGCGGAGTTCTTCACCGGCGTGAAGCGCACCGCCCTCGCGGCGGACGAGCTGGTGACCGCGGTACTCGTGCCACGGAAGCGGGGGCCGCAGCAGTTCGCGAAGATCGGCACCCGTAACGCCATGGTCATCGCGGTCTGCTCGTTCGCGCTCGCCCTCGACACGTCGGCCCGCACCGTGGGCACCGGCATCGGCTCGGCGGGACCGACGCCGCTGCGCGCTCCCCAGGCGCAGGAGCTCGCCGCCGCCGAGCTCCCGTGGGAGTCGCGCGACGACATCGACGTACGCCTCGCGACGAGGTTCGGCGAGCTGGTCGCGGCGGCGGCACGGCCGATCGACGATGTCAGGGGCACGGCGGCGTACCGGCGGCTCGCGCTCGCGGTGCTGGCCAGGCGGTGCCTTCGCTGGGCGTGGCAGGAGTACCGATGCGCGTGACCCTCACCGTCAACGACGAGGCCAGGGTGGCCGACGACGTCTGGCCCGGCGAGAGCCTGTTGTCGATGCTGCGCGAGCGGCTCGGCCTCACCGGCTCCAAGAACGCCTGCGAGCAGGGCGAGTGCGGCTCCTGCTCGATCTACCTCGACGACACGCTGGTCTGCTCGTGCCTCGTCGCCGCCGGTCAGGCGGAGGGACACCGCGTACGCACGGTCGAGGGCCTGACGGACGGCGACGGCGACGCCGTCAAGGCCGCGTTCGTCGAGGCCGGGGCCGTGCAGTGCGGGTTCTGCACGCCGGGACTCGTCGTCAGCACCCACGCGCTGCTCGACCGCGACGCCGACCCCACCGACCCCGATATCCGTGAGGCGCTCGCCGGCAACCTGTGCCGCTGCACTGGGTACGAGAAGATCCTCGACGCCGTACGCCTGGCTGCCGAACGGAGGCGCGCATGAGCAGCTCCACGTCGCGGCTCGTCGTCGAGAACGCGGCGATCGCGACCGTCGACGCCGGGGGCACCGAGCACGCCGGCGGCCACGTGGTCGCGCTCGACGGCCGGATCGCCGCCGTCGGCGCAGGACCGGCGCCGGCGTACGACGACGACGTGCCGACCACGCGCGTCGACGGATCCGGCTGCCTCGCCACGCCCGGACTCGTCAACACCCACCACCACCTCTACCAGTGGGCGACACGCGGTCTCGCGACCGACCACACGCTGTTCGACTGGCTCGTCGCGCTCTACCCCGTGTGGGCGCGGATCGGCGTCGACGACGTGCGCGCCGCCGCGCGCGCCGGGCTGGGCTGGCTCGCTCTCTCGGGCTGCACGACGAGCACCGACCACCACTACGTCTTCCCGCGAGGCGGCGGCGACCTGCTCGCGACGGAGATCGAGGCGGCGTCCGAGATCGGGTTACGGTTCCAGCCCACGCGCGGCTCGATGGACCTCGGCGAGTCCGACGGCGGGCTGCCGCCCGACCACGTCGTCGAGGACGTCGACGCGGTCCTCGCCGCGACCGCCGACGCGATCGCACGTCACCACGACCCGTCGTTCGACTCGATGACGAGGATCGCGGTCGCGCCCTGCTCGCCGTTCTCGGTCAGCACGGACCTGATGAAGCGGTCGGCCGAGCTCGCGCGGAGTGAAGGCGTGCGCATGCACACCCACCTCGCCGAGACGAGGGACGAGATCGAGTTCTGCCGCGCGACGTTCGGTCGCGACCCGGTCGAGTACGTCGACTCGCTCGGCTGGCTCGGTCCCGACGTCTGGCTCGCCCACACCGTGCACCTCGACGAGGCCGGCATCGGACGGCTCGCCGTGACCGGCACCGGTGTCGCGCACTGCCCGAGCTCCAACGCGCGGCTCGGCACCGGCATGGCGCCGGTACGCGCACTGCTCGACGCAGGCGTCGACGTCGGTCTCGGCGTCGACGGGGCGGCGTCGCAGGAGGCCGGCATGCTCGTCGAGGAGCTGCGGCAGGCGCTCTACACCGCGCGGCTGCGCGGCGGCCCCACCGCGATGTCCGCACGCGACGCGCTCGCGCTCGGCACCATCGGCGGCGCGCGCGTACTCGGCCGGGGCGACGAGATCGGCTCGCTCGAGGTCGGCAAGCTCGCCGACGTCGCGCTGTGGCGGCTCGACGGCCTGGGCCACGCCGACATCGCCGACCCGGTGACCGCGTTGGTGCTCGGCCCGCCGGCGCCGTTGCGGCTGCTCGCGGTCGGCGGACGTCCGGTCGTCGAGGACGGTGAGCTGCGCACCGCAGACGCCGGCGTACTCGCCCGCGACGCCCGCGCGGCCCACCGTCGACTCACGGCGGCTTCGCCGTGACACCACCGGCGGCGGAGCTCCTCGCCACGACCCCCGGCGGGGTCGGGGACGACCCCGTCCGTCCCGACGGCCGACTCAAGGTGGACGGCGCGTTCCCGTACGCGTCCGACCTCACCGCGCCCGGGATGCTCTGGGGCGCCACGCTGCGCAGCCCGCATCCGTACGCGCGGATCCTGCGCCTCGACGTACGCGCGGCGTCCGCGCTCCCCGGTGTGCACGCGGTGCTGACCCACGCCGACGTGCCCGGTGCCAAGCACCACGGCCAGGACGACAGGGACCAGCCGGTGCTGGCGATCGACGTCGTCCGCTTCCACGGCGAACCCGTCGCGATCGTCGCCGCCGAGCATCCGGAGACCGCGCGCCGCGCGCTCGCGCTGATCGAGATCGCCTACGAGGTGCTCGAGCCGGTCACCGACGCGGTGCGCGCGGCGTTCGACCGCGACTGCCCGCGGGTGCACGCCGAGGGCAACGTGGTGCGCCACCAGCCCGTACGCGTCGGCAACCCCGAGGTGGCGACGGCCGACGTCGTCGTCGCGCACACGTACCACGTCGGCATGCAGGACCAGGCGTTCCTCGGTCCCGAGGCGGGACTCGCGATCCCGGCGGACGACGGCGGCGTCGACCTGCACGTGGCGACGCAGTGGCTGCACGTCGACCTCGCCCAGGTCGCGCCGTGCCTCGGGCTGCCCGAGGACAAGGTGCGCATGACGCTCGCCGGCGTCGGCGGCGCGTTCGGCGGGCGCGAGGACCTGTCGATGCAGGTACACGCCTGCCTGCTCGCGCTCCGTACGGGCCGGCCGGTGCGCATGGCGTACAACCGCGAGGAGTCGTTCTACGGTCACGTGCACCGGCACCCGGCGACGCTCCGGTACGAGCACGGCGCCGACGCCGACGGCCGGCTCGTGTACGTGAAGGCCGAGATCGTCCTCGACGGCGGCGCGTACGCCGCGACCACGCGCGCCGTCGTCGGCAACGCGGCGTCGCTCGGCGTCGGCCCGTACGAGGTGCCGCACGTCGCCATCGACGCGTACGGCGTCTACACCAACAACCCGCCGTGCGGGGCGATGCGCGGGTTCGGTGCCGTGCAGGCGTGCTTCGCGTACGAGTCGCAGATGGATGCGCTCGCGGCGGCGGTCGGTCTCGACCCGGTCGAGATCAGGGTGCGCAACGCCGTGCACGAGGGCTCGCGGCTCGCCACCGGTCAGGTGCTCGACTCGCCCGCTCCACTCGCCGAGATCCTGCGCGAGCTCGACGCGATGCCAATGCCGACGGCGCGTGCGGAGAGCGATGCCGACCTGCGGTCCCTGCCGGGCGGAGTCGCCAACACGACGCACGGCGAGGGTGTGATCCGCGGCGTCGGGTACGGCGTCGGCATCAAGAACCTCTGCTTCTCCGAGGGTTTCGACGACTACTCGACCGCACACCTACGGCTCGAGGTCGTCGACGGCGAACCCGTCGTCCGCGTCCACAGCGCCGCCGCCGAAGTGGGCCAGGGGCTCGTGACGGTGCAGGCGCAGATCGCACGCACGGAGCTCGGCGTCTCCCGCGTCGTCCTCGACCCCGCCGACACGAACGTCGGCTCCGCGGGCTCGTCGTCGGCCTCGCGGCAGTCGTACATGACCGCGGGCGCGATGCGTGCGGCGTGCGCTCGGATCCGCGACGAGATCGCCGCGCGCCTCGGGATCGCGCCGGACGACCTCGTTCTCTTGAACGGAGGCGCCGTCTCCTCCGCGCTGCCCGCGCCCGTGCCGCTCGCCCGGGTCGTGGGTGACGGTCCGATCGACGTGACCGAGGTGTACCGGCACCGGGCGACCAAGCCGATGGACCCGGTCACCGGGCAGGGCGACACCCACGTGCAACTCGCGCTCTGCGCACACCGCGCGGTCGTCGACGTCGACACCGAGCTCGGCCTGGTCAAGGTCGTCGAGCTCGCCGCCGTCGAGGACGTCGGCAGGGTCGTCAACCGCACCGCGGTCGAGGGCCAGATCCACGGCGGTACGGCGCAGGGACTCGGCCTCGCCGTGCTCGAGGAGATGGTCCTCGACGGCGGCCTGGTCAGGAACCCGTCGTTCACCGACTACCTGATCCCGACGATCCTCGACATGCCGCCGATGCGGCTGGCGATCCTCGAGCATCCCGACCCGAACGCCCCGTACGGCCTGCGCGGCGTCGGCGAGCCGGCCACGCTGTCGTCCACGCCCGCGGTGGTGGCGGCGATCCGCGCGGCGACGGGTCGGGCGTTGCGCAGGGTGCCGGTACGACCAGACCACCTCGTGACGTAGAGCCTGGAGGCCTTCGTGGTGCACATGTTCCTCAACGGCGGCGGCATGGCGGACGGACCACTGCACCCGATGTTGGGTGGCGCACCTCTGGTGGCACGGACGTGGTCGGCACCGCACTACCGCTTCTACGCCGTGCGCGGCGAGTACCCCGCGATGGTGCGCGCGGCCGACGGCGAGGAGGGCCACCGGGTCGCCGGCGAGGTCTACGACCTGCCCCTCGACGTGCTCCGCGACTCCCTGCTGCCCGTCGAGCCGGCGGAGCTCGAGCTCGGCGTCATCGAGCTCGACGACGGCGCGCCGTCCCTGGCGATGGTGCTGCGCAAGGCGTACCGCGGCGATCCCGCGCTCGTCGACATCTCGGAGCTTGGCAGCTGGCGTGCGTACCAGGACGCGCATGGGTGACGAGCTGGCGATCAGGTCCACCCACGCGGTCCTGCCCGACGGTGAGCGCGCCGCGACGGTGACCGTGTCGGACGGACGCATCACCGGCGTGCTCGCCCACGACGCGGCGGTCGACGCCGCCGAGGTCGTCGACCTCGGCGGCCACGCGCTCCTCCCCGGCCTCGTCGACTCTCACGTCCACGTCAACGAGCCAGGCCGTACGGAGTGGGAGGGCTATGCGTCCGCGACGCGAGCCGCCGCCGCGGGCGGTGTCACCACGATCGTCGACATGCCGCTCAACTCGTTGCCGCCGACGCTCGACCCGGCCTCGCTCGACGCCAAGCGCGACGCGGCACGGGGACGTGCGCACGTCGACGTCGGCTTCTGGGGCGGCGCCGTGCCGGCGAACCTCGGCCGGCTGCACGCGCTGCACGACGCGGGCGCGCTCGGCTTCAAGTGCTTCACCACCGACTCGGGCGTACCGGAGTTCCCGCCATTGTCGTGGGACGAGGTGCGCGCCGCGCTCGCGGAGCTCGCCGCGTTCGACGGCCTCCTGATCGTCCACGCCGAGGACTCCGCCACGCTCGCCGCCGCACCCGCCGTGCACGGGAAGGCGTACGCAGGCTTCCTCGCGTCGCGTCCCGTCGCCGCGGAGACCCGGGCGGTCGCACGGCTCGCGGAGCTCGTCGCGGCGACGGGCGCCCGCGCCCACGTGCTGCACCTGTCGGCGGCCGAGGCCGTCGCGGAGGTCGCGTCCGCGCGTGCGGATGGCGTACGCCTCACGGCCGAGACGTGCCCGCACTACCTGACGCTCGCCGCCGAGGACGTCCGCGACGACGCCACCGTCTTCAAGTGCTGCCCGCCGATCCGTCCCGGCGCCAACCGCGAGGTGTTGTGGGAGGCACTGGCGGACGGCACGATCGACTGTGTCGTGTCGGACCACTCGCCGTGCCCGCCCGCTCTCAAGCGCGGCGGGTTCGCGTCGGCGTGGGGCGGCATCGCGTCCGTCCAGCTCGGCCTGCCGGTGGTGTGGACGCAGGCACGCGCGCGCGGCCACGGCCTCGGTGACGTCGCGCGTTGGATGGCGGCGGGACCGGCCACGCTCGCCGGCCTGCGCCACAAGGGACGCATCGCCGCCGGGTGCGACGCCGACCTCGTCGCGTTCGCCCCGGACGCGGAGTGGGTGGTCGATCCCGCGACGCTGCACCACAGGCACCCACTCACGCCCTACGCCGGCCGACAGGTGACGGGTGCCGTGCTCGACACGTGGGTGCGCGGGCGTCGTTGCGACCACCGACCTGGCGGTCGGTTGCTGAGCCGGGAGGCGGCATGATCGAGGACTTCACCACACTGCCCGACCTCGCGGTGCGCGCCGTCGGCGGCGGGGTCGTCGCCGCGAACGACGACCTGTTCGCCGACAAGGAGAACCTCGTCCGTACCGAGGAGCCCGTCCACCACCCGCGCACCTTCGGCGCCAAGGGCCAGGTGTACGACGGCTGGGAGACCCGCAGGCGCCGTACGTCGGGACACGACTGGGCGATCGTGCGGCTCGGCGTGCCAGGAATCGTGCATGGGGTGGTCGTCGACACGGCGTTCTTCCGCGGCAACTTCCCGCCCGAGTGCTCGGTCGAGGCCTGCACCGTCGACGGCTACCCGTCACCCGCGGAGCTCGAACGTGCCACCTGGACGACCATCGTCGACCGGTCGTCACTCGCCGGCGACGTGCGCAATGCGTTCACTGCCAACGGTTCCGGGCCCTACACGCATGTCCGGCTGTCCGTCTACCCCGACGGCGGTGTCGCCCGGCTGCGCGTGCACGGCGAGCCGGTGCCCGATCCGCGCGCGTTCGCCGACCTCCCGCTCGACCTCGTCGCCCTCGTCAACGGCGGCCGCGTCGTCGACGCGTCGAACCGCTTCTACTCGCGGCCGGACAACCTGATCATGCCGGGACAGGCCGCGGTGATGGGCGACGGCTGGGAGACCGCGCGACGCCGCGACGACGGCAACGACTGGGTGCTGCTGCGTCTCGCCGGCCGCGGGGAGGTCCGCGTGGTCGAGATCGACACGACGCACTTCGTCGGCAACGCACCGGGATCGGCCGCCCTGCGCGGCGTCGACGTGGACGACGGGGTCGATCCCGGTGCCGGCGCCACGTGGTCCGACCTGCTGCCAGAGACCCGGCTGCAGCCTGACACCCCACATCGGTTCGTCCTCCCACCGTCGGGTCCCGTCACGCACGTGACGCTCGATGTGTACCCGGACGGCGGCCTGGCCAGGCTGCGCTGCTTCGGCAGCCTGACCCAGGACGCGTACGAGAGGATGCTGCGACGACGCTGGCCGGACACGGCCGCTGGTCAAGTCACGTAGGTGATCGTGACCCGCCGGTTCAGCCGTCGGCCCGCTGGATTGTCCGAACCATCCGACTTCTTGTTCTCGGCGACGGGGTCGCTCTCGCCACGCCCGACCGCCTTGAACGTCGCCGAACCGCCGACCTTGGACTCCAGGTGGTCACTGACCGCCTTCGCCCGCTGCGCGGACAGCCGCTTGTTGTACGACGTGGACCCGACCGAGTCGGTGTAGCCGACCACGGTCGCCGACTTCGCGCTCTTCGACCGCAGGGTGCTGACGACATCGCCGAGCACGTCGGTCGCGTCCGGCGAGAGCTTCGCGCTGTCGAACGCGAACAGCACATCCGCGTCGACCGTGTACACGTTCTTCTTCACCTTCGGCTTGACGTCCCTGACACGCGGCTCGAGGTCGATCACCCGCGGCTTCAACTCGATCACCCGAGGTGGTGGCAGGGCCGCAGCCGCAGCCACAGACGGGAGCCCGCCGGCGACCACGACCGCGAGCGCCGCGACCACCCCTGCACGGTGAAGGGTTCGCATCCGCGTCATCCTTCGATCGTGACGTCGGGGAAGGACCCGAGACCGGCGAGCACCGTCACCTTGGTGACGTCTGCCGGCGGCGCCGCGACCTGACTGACGTAGTGGCGTCGCTCGCCGGGCGCGAAGTCGTCCTCCTCGTTATCTCCGATGTCGTGCGTCTTGCTGCACAGGCAGGGGCCGTCCTCCCCGTCTTCGCGGAAGGTGCGGTACTCCTTCAGACCCTTGGCATCGAGGAGCGCGATGTTGCTGGCGTCGTGCTCGAGAGCACTCGGGCTCTCGTCGAGATTCGTCGTCACGTCCTGGAGAGGGATGGTGGTCTTTCCCGTGTTGTGCGCAGCCACCACGACGTTCACGACGTTGTCCGACCGCTGCACCGCGTACAGCTCGATCGTCAGACCCTCCGTGCTCGTGGGCGCCGACGCGATCGGCTCCGCGGGCACGTCGACGGTCACCGTGCCGCCCTGGTCGGCAACGAGGTCGAATGTCATCGCCTTGCCCGGCGCCTTCGACTTCGAGCCCTGCGACGCTCCCTCGCTCGGCTCGGCAGTCGGCAACCCCGTACAACCCGCGAGCACGAACCCCACGACGGCGAGCCCGAACGCCGCGGCGACGCCGCGGCCTCCTCGCGATCCCCGTGACCATCTCATGAGCACCTGACCTCCACTTCGACTTCGACGACCGTTCGGTCGTGACGCGGGCTGCGATGCGCGTGGCGGCGCGTCGGTTCGGGGGTCCGCCGACGACAGCCGTGTCCGCTATGTCACCAGCGGTGACAGCGGCGCGCTTGCCGACCGGCCGTTCGAACGGTGGCCTGCGGGTATCACGCAGGGTGACGTCGGAGCGGGCGGCACTCGCTAAGATATACGTCATGCAGCCTGATCGACTCACCACACCGCGGTCAGGCGCTCGGCTCCTCAGGTCGGTGCGAGAAGTCCGCAAGGCCTCGCCGAGTCCATCGACGCGCTGGCACGACCTGCGTGGTCGTTAGCGTCGCTACTGGTCGCGCCCGAACACGTGCCGCCGCAGGCTGACGCCGTTTCCACGGGTATTCACATGTCGCTCGCGTAGGCCGGACACCCGTCCGGTCGACGAAACCGGCCGGCGGTCGGGCCACCGAGACCGTTCATCCCCCACGATTGAGGAGAACGACCGATGCCCGGATTGTCCGTACGTCTTCCCAGCACGGAGCAGGGACTGAGTCAGGACGAGGAGTACTGCCTCGTCGTCGAGGACGGGCGTGAGCGGCGCATCCGCTTCCACGACTACCACGAGATCTACACCGTCCCCGGTCTGTACGAGCAGCTCTTCAGCGAGCTGCTCAAGTGCTCGTCGCCGCAGATCATCGCGTCGTCGCTGGTGGAACAGGTCAAGAAGGCGGGCGAGTCGGTCGCCGACCTGCACGTCCTCGACCTCGGCGCGGGCAACGGCATGGTGGGCGAGGAGCTGCGCAAGCTCGGCGCCGGGTCACTCGTCGCCGCCGACATCATCGAGGAGGCCGCCCAGGCCGCGCGACGCGACCGTCCGCGGGTCTACGAGACGTACTACGTGGGCGACATCCGCGCGCTTCCCGACGACGCCGAACGCGACCTGCAGGCGCGCACCATCACCTGCATGACGTGCGTCGCCGCGCTCGGCTTCGGCGACATCCCGCCGTCCGCGTTCCAGGCGGCGTACGACCTCGTCGAGCCGGGTGGCTGGGTCGCCTTCAACATCAAGGACGCGTTCCTCGAGAACGTCGAGGAGGGTGGCTTCGCCGCCCTCATCCGCGACATGATCGCCGACGGCCGGCTGCAGGTGTGCTCCGAGCAGACGTACGTCCACCGGCTCTCCGTGAGCGGCGACGAGCTGCCCTACGTCGCGATCGTCGCGCGCAAGGCCACGAACTGACGAGGACGGCGCAGGGGCGAGAAGACGGTCAGAGCCGCACGGTGCTCGTCGCCGCGCCGTGAGGCTCTGACCTCGCGGGCGACTCCGGCGCCGACTTCTCCGGACGCGACGTGCCGTTGCCGCCGCGGGAAGGACGCAGCAGCGCCATGAGACGGCGCTCGGTGGCGACGATCCCGGTGAACAGCCGCCGCCCGGTGCGGGTGCCGACGACACGGCGTCCGACGCCGGTCGTCGTCCTGCTGACCGCTCCCCTGGCGACGACCCGCAGGCCGAGCAGGCCGCCCTCGGTCAGCCGCGTCTCGAAGTGGTCGCCCACCCCGCGTCCGATCCGCGGGCGTGCCGGCAGCTCGGCGCCTGCGTACTGGCGGTCGGCGGTGACGCGCGTCGCGATGCGCTGGGTCCCGGAGTCCAACCAGAGGCGCAGACCCCAGGAGGGATCGACGATGCCGAACGGCCGCACGAGGCCGGTCACGTCGGCGTCGATGCTCCAGGCGACGCGCCTGGGTCCGTGGCACACGTCGACGGGGATGCGCACGTTCCGGTGGCGGTGCCGCATGTCGAACAGCTCGAGTGCGCCGGTGAGCCCGCTCGCCTCGATCCGCCCGAGCGGGTTGACCACCTCGCCGGCGAGGTAGACGCGGCCGTCGGTGAGCGCCATCAGGCGCAGCTCGTTGCCGAGCTCGATCTCGTCGAGGGGCACGTCGTGCAGCCCGAGTTCCGTCACGTCGAGCTGCGCGCGGCCGAGGTCGGTGTCGAGGTACTCGCCGCACCAGTAGACGCGGCCGTCCTCGCGGACGAGGTCGGTGAGCAGGCGACCCCTGCGTCCCTTCCTGCCGGCGAAGTCGGATGCGACGATGGCGCGCTCGGTGTCACCGACGAGCAGCAGGTACGCCATGATCCCGTGGACCGGCTTGCACTCCTCGAAGGCGGACGGGTCGAGCTCGGTCAGGTACCGCTGCGCGACGGCGAGGAACTCCCTGCGGTACTCCGCGCCGCGCAGCCGGAGGTCGGAGACGTACAGCTGCAGGTCGTGGTTGATGAACTTCACGTCCTTGTGGAGCTTGAGGTCCCAGGCCCCCCTGCTCAGCAGGAACTGGTCGACGCGGCGGTGCACCTCGACCCGGTCGATGAAGTTCTGCAGCTCCGACCGGCGCCCGGTGATCGACTTCTTCGTGCTGCGCCTGACGATCGTCCAGTTGTAGACCCGGTCGGGGATCGTCGCGATCCTGCGCGCCTCGAGGTACGCCTGCGCGCTGAAGAGCAGGTCCTCGTAGTGCAGACCTTCGGCGAACCGCAGCGACACGCGGTCGAGGAAGTCACGCCGGTAGATCTTGTTGGTGGAGAGCGTGTCGTTGAGCAGGTCGGGGTCGTCGCGGACGGCCTCGTAGATGCCCGGTTCCTCGAACAGCTTGGGACACCACTGGCTCTCCACGCCGCTGTCGTCGACCTGCACCCGCACGCAGCGTCCGGAGACGAAGTCGGCGCCCGTCTCGCGCGCCCGGGCGTACAGCACGGCGCATGCGTGCCGCTCGATGGTGTCGTCGCTGTCGAGGAACATGACGTACGCACCGCGGGCGTTCTCGATACCGGTGTTGCGCGGCGTGCTGCACCCGCCGGAGTTCCGCTCGAGCTCGATCACGCGCACCCGGTCGGAATGCCGCGCCGCGATCCGGCGCGCGACCCTCGCCGACCCGTCGGTGCTCGCGTCGTCGACCACGACGATCTCCACCCCGCGCAGCGACTGGTCGAGGACCGAGCGGATGGCCGTCGGCAACCGTGCGGCGTCGTTGTAGACGATGACGACCACCGTCACGACGGGCGCGGTGACCGGATCTGCGACCCCGGACACCGATCCACCTCCCTGTGTGCCAGCTGCCGCCGGCGGTCTTTGCGACAGCACGACCCGATGTCCGGGAGCGTAGACGCGCGCGACGAACACACCAGGTCACCGACATGAACGCGAAGTAACCGCCGCGGGGCCCGTCAGGGGCGCCGGTGGATCCCACGTGGACTCCACTCGTGACGGGGCGGGACGCCCTAGAGGTAGAGGCCGGTGCTGCCGCCGGCATCCTCGAGGCGCTCGGCGGCGACGGCGTGGATGTCGCGCTCGCGCAGCAGCACGTAGTTGACGCCGCGGACCTCGACCTCGGCGGGCTCCTCGGGGTCGAACAGCACGTGGTCGCCGACCTTGACCGTGCGCACGTTGTTGCCGACGGCGACGGCCTCTGCCCAGGCGAGGCGCTTGCCCATGCTCGCGGTCGCGGGGATGACGAGACCGCTGGCCGACCGGCGCTCGCCGTCGGCGGTGTCGACGTGGACGAGGACCCGGTCGTGCAGCAACCGGATGGGCAGGCCCTCCTCCAGCGAGGAACGGGCGGCAGAAGACGCAGGACTCACGTGATGAACCGTACCCGCTGTCGCTACCTGCGCCGACGCCAGACGATGATCGCGGCGGTGCCGACCACGACCACGGCCGCGGCGGCGATGAGGTACTCCTTGCGTACGACGGGACCGCCGTCGTGCGTACCGTGGGGGTCATGGTCGGCCGCGGCCTCGAGCTGCGCGGTCGCGCCGCCGACGCGCTGCTTCAGCCGACCCATGCCGCGCTCGAGGACCCGCTTCGGGTGCACCCTGTCGACGATCGCGTCGACCGAACGTGCGAGGTCGGTGCGCGCCCGCTCGATCTGACGCTCGAGCTCGCTGGGGCTTCCCGGGGCGTCGCTCACGTGCTACCCCTCCGTGTCCACCGTCGATTGCCGTCGGGCTAGGCCGTGTCTGCTCATGGCGTTCGAGGCGAGCGGCGTCCAGGGCGGTCAATGGCGGCGGCGGAGGACGAGCTCGTACTGGGCATACTTGCGAGCTCCGACAACGCCGCCAGTGGCCGCCATGGGCGTCGCGTAGCCCGGACAGTCATGAGCAGACACGGCCTAGTATCCAGGAACGCCCTGGCCAGCACCAATGCACCCCGCCGAGTGCTGGCGATACGGTCGGACCATGACCAGCTCCCGCCTGGAACCAGGCGACACCGCCCCGTCCTTCACCCTGCCGAACCAGGACCGCGAGAACGTCTCGCTCGCTGACTACGCCGGCCGCAAGGTCGTCGTCTACTTCTACCCGGCGGCCATGACGCCGGGCTGCACGACCCAGGCCTGCGACTTCCGCGACAACCTGAGCGAGCTCGAGGGCGCCGGCTACGCCGTCCTCGGCATCTCCCCCGACCAGCCGGAGCGGCTCGCCGAGTTCCGCGACGCGGAGAAGCTGACGTTCCCGCTGCTCGCCGACCCCGACAAGGCCGTGCTGCAGGCCTACGGCGCATACGGCGAGAAGCAGAACTACGGCAAGACCGTCGTCGGCGTCATCCGCACCACCGTCGTCGTCGGCGAGGACGGCAGGGTCGAGCAGGCGATGTACGGCGTCAAGGCCACCGGTCACGTCGCCCGGCTGCTGCGCGATCTGGCCGCCTGACCCAGGTCAGGGGATCAGGACCGTCTTACCGGCCAGCTGTCCGATAACGGCTTGGTCGTGGACGGCGGCCAGGTCGGCCAGCGGCCGCCGTTCGGCCACATCGATCGTCAGGTCGCCGGCGTCGACGCGGGTGACCAGCTCGGCGAGCTGGGCGGCGTCGTTGCGCACGAGGACCTGCTCCGTTCGCACCCCTCGCCCGGCATCGTCCGGGCCGGGCGTGGTGGTGCTGACGAAGGTTCCGCCGTCGGCGACCAGGCCCAACAGCTGTGCGGTCTCCTCCGGGCTGTTGCGCACCAGGTGCAGCACCACGTCGAACTGCTGACCGTCCAGCGACTCCGGGACGGGGGTAGCGGTGTAGTCGACGATCCGGTCCGCGCCAGCGGAGCGGACGCGGTCGCGACTGCGCGGGCCGGCGGTCGCGGCCACGGTGGCACCGGCCCGCGCGGCGAGCTGGACCGCGTACCCGCCCACCCCACCGCCCGCACCGTTGATCAGGACGCTCTGCCCCACCGTCAGGTCGGCGTGCTCGAACAGCGACTGCCAGGCCGTCAGCCCGACCAAGGGCAGTGCCGCTGCGTCGGCCAGCTCGACCGTGCGGGGAGCGGCGGCCAGCACCTCCGCGGGTGCGGCGACGTACTCGGCGGCCGCGCCGGGCGCGGTCGCCGGCAGGAACGCCACCACGGCGTCCCCTACGCTCCAGCCACTCACGCCCTCGCCGATCTCGGTGATGACGCCTGCCAGATCGCAGTTCGGGACGTGCGGGAAGGTCACCGGGGCCGTCTGTCGCAGGATGCCCACGCGGATCGCGACGTCCAGCATGTTGAACGAGGTGCCGGCCACCTGCACCACCACCTGCCCGGGATCCGCCACCGGCCGCTCCGCCTCCTCGTACACCAGGACGTCGCTGTCGCCGTAGGAGTGATACCGCACAGCCTTCATGATCTCTCCCTTTCTCGATTGCTTCGAAATCGAAGTACAAGGACGATCCTAATCTTCTTCGACTTCGAAGCACATGTCTCGGGAGCGTGGCGCTCGTCACAGTGCTTTGAATTCGCACATGTACGGTGGCTGAATGACCGGCCTCCACGCCGACACCGGCGCCAAGGGCGACCAGGCGCTCGATCCCCGGCAGCTGGGCGCCTACTTCGCGCTCATGGAGGCCGTCAGCCTGCTCCAGCACCACGTCGAACAACACCTACGCGCCGAGGGCGACCTCAGCTCTGTGCAGTTCCAGGTCCTGACCCGCCTCGCGGCCGCCGACGGCCAACTGACGATGACGTCTCTGGCCGACGGCGTCGTCTACAGCCGCAGCGGCCTGACCTACCAAGCCGGCCTGCTGGAGCGGGCCGGCCTCATCACTCGCGACCCCAGCCCCGACGACCAGCGCGCCACCCTGGTCACCATCACCGACGACGGCCTCGCCCTCGTCGGCCGCATCCTGCCCGGCCACATCCAGGTCGTCCGCCGGCTGCTGATCGAACCCCTTTCCGACGACGACCTGCAGCGCCTCGGCGACATCATGACCCGCGTACGCGACCACATGCGCACCCAGCCACCCCGCTCCGCCGCCCCCCGCAAACGCCGCCCCAGCCCCACCCCACGTGCCGCGACGTAGTGCGCGTTCCGCGACGCGGAGAAGCTGACGTTCCCACTGCTCCCCGACCCCGACAAGGCCGTGCTGCAGGCCTACGGCGCGTACGGCGAGAAGCAGAACTACGGCAAGACCGTCGTCGGCGTCATCCGCACCACCGTCGTCGTCGGCGAGGACGGCAGGGTCGAGCAGGCGATGTACGGCGTCAAGGCCACCGGCCACGTCGCCCGGCTACTGCGCGACCTCACCGCCGCCTGACCCACCGGGCGTCCTCCCCCTCACGCAGGGACGAGCACGATCCGCTGCTCGGTGTGCCGGTCGACCGCCGCCCTGCTGTAGAGCAGCGGGAAGTACCTGCCCTTGGACCACATCTCGACCAGGTCGCGGTAGTGCTCGTCGCCCGGCTCGCCGGACTGGCCCGGCGTGTTGATCGCCAGCGACCTGTCCCACCTGCCGACGTCGATGACCTGGCGGTACGACGCGTTGCCGCTCGCGATCGGCGTGGTGCTCGACCCGGGGATCGCGTAGGGCCCGACGTCGAACGACGGCTCGCGCTCACCGAGCGGGTGCGGCATCGTGCGCGAGTTGCCCCGGTAGCCCCACGCCGCGGTGTCCGACCCCAGCTCGCGGGCCGCCGCGGCGTAGGACTCACGCAGGGTCGACCGCAGGATCTTGTCGCGCTCCGCGACCGCACCGGCGCCGAGCCACCTGCGCGGATGCTCGAGCACGTCCATGATCACGAGCCAGTCGACGGTCTCGATCAGGTCGCGCCGCTCCGCGGGGACGAGGGCGTCGCGTACCGCTGTGTCGAGCCGGGCCTCCCAGTACCCCTCGAACAGGGTGGCCTGGCGCGAGCCGAGGTGCTCGGAGCCGTTCCAGCGCGACATGAACCGCAGTGCCAACGCCTCGGTCGGGTCGGTGGAGTGCAGCGGCCGGATCAGCCGCAGCAGCGCCTGGGCCCGCGGGCTGACGACGTCGTTCTGCAGCCGGCCCGACTCCCTCAGCGAGTGGTCGCGGTCCTTGGCGAGCACCGACACGATCCGCTGGTGCCGGTCGGGGCCGGACCACTCGTACGCCGTCACGTTCGCAGGGGAGGTGCCCGGTGGCAGGTTGTACTGGTTGGCGGTGGCGAAGAAGCCCTCGCGCGGGTTGAACACCTCCGGCAGGTCCTCGCTCGGGATGAACCCGTCCCACTCGTACCGGCCGTCGCCCGGCACCGGGAGCAGTCCGTCGTAGCCGGTGCGGCGCGGGGCGAGGCCGCCGGGCTTCCAGCCGATGTTGCCGTCGACGTCGGCGTAGACGAGGTTCTCGCCGGGCGCGCCCCAGCGCGCCATCGCGTCGAGGAAGCCGTCCCAGCCGTCGGCGCGCATGTAGCCGATGCTGGCGAAGTAGGCCGAGGTCCCCGGCTGCGACCAGGTGCTGCGCACCGCATACGCCTTGTGCTTCGCCTCATCGACATAGATCACGGGGCCGTGTCGGGTGTACTGCAGCTCGACGGTCCTGCTCGCCCCGTCGCGGACGGCGACCCGCTCGCGCTCCGTCGTCAGGTCCTCCCAGCCGCCCTTGTACCGGTAGCGCGCGTTCGCGTCGTCGAGGTCGTAGACGTAGAGGTCCTGGGCGTCGATGCCGAAGACGGTGAGGCCGAAGGCGATCGACTCGTTGTGCCCGATGGAGATGCCGGGCAGCGCCGGCTCACCTCCGCCGATCACGTTCATGCCCGGGGCCGACAGGTGCGAGATGTAGCGCAGCGAGGGCGCCTGGTGGTTGCGGTGCGGGTCGTTGGCCAGGATCGGCCGTCCCGTCGTCGTCCGATCCCCGGTGATCGTCCAGTTGTTGCTGCCCTCCTCGGCACCGTCGGCGGCTGGCCGGCGCGCCAGCGGGCGCTCGGCGTCACCGGTGAACTCGACCGGCTGCGTCGCGAGGTCGTAGACGTCGAGCAGGTCGTCGGGCAGGCAGGTATCGGCGCCGTCCGGCACCTCGACCCGGTGCGCGGGCTGCAGCCACTTGCGCAGCGGGTCGATGTCGAGCCCGCCCGCGCACGCGAGCCTCGCCCGGTCGACCTCACCGCTCAGGCCGGACACCAGCGCGTGGGTGCGGATCCTGACGACGTCCTCCGGCTGCCACCTGTCGGGCAGGTAGTCGAGCATCCGGAACTCCTGCGGCAGCGCCTCCGGGTTGCGCTTCACCCAGTCGATGTACGCGTTCACGCCGGTCGTGAAGCGGGTAGCGATCCGCTTGGAGTCCGTCCCGTACGAGTCCCACTCGGCGTCCATGTCGCCGCGGTACAGGAAGAGCCTCGTCGCCCGGTCCTGCTCGACGTACTCGGGACCGAACGCCTCGGCCAGCCGGCCGAGTCCGCGCCGGTGCCAGAGGTCGATCTGGAACAGCCTGTCCCGCGCGGCGTTGAAGCCCTGGGCCAGGAAGGCGTCGTCGGTGGTCTTGGCGAATAGGTGCGGCACGCCCCAGTCGTCGATGGCGATCTCCACGCGCTGGTCGAGTCCCTCGATGCGGTGGGTGGTGCTCCCGCCGGGCCCCGCGAACGCCGTCCCCGCGGTGCCGGCGGCGGCGGGGACGGTGAGGGCGACGACCGTGAAGGCGGCACAGAGCACGGCTGGCCGCAGACCGAGACGGGATCGACGGCGCATGGTGACTCCTCGACAGGGCCCACCCCCGGTGCGTTCGCTGTCGCAGGACTGCCCGCGGCAGTTGGCACTGTGTATACACCTGGTCCACGACGCGTGACCAGACCTCGGACCAGAGGACGACGCAGCGCCATCACGGCGGCCGGCGACGCCCGGCGTGGCCGCCCTCGTAGCATGTGCCTGCACGTCGCGGGAGTGGCGGAACTGGTAGACGCGCCAGGTTTAGGACCTGGTGCCTTCGGGCGTGTGGGTTCGAGTCCCTCCTCCCGCACCACGATCGCGACAAGGAGCCACGGTGACCACGATCCGCAAGGCGACGGCCGACGACCTCCCGGCGATCGTCGAGATCACCCGGCGGGCGCGCGAGCAGCGGGCGTCCTGGGAGCCGGAGTTCTTCTCACCGGCGGCCGGTGCGGACGCCGCGCACGAGGCGTACCTCGGGTCACTACTCGACTCCTCAGACGCCGTCGCCCGGGTGGTGGCGTCCGGCGACGAGGTCGTGGGCTGCGCGTTCGCCGTCCGGCAGCAGGACCGGTGGATCGTCGACGACATCGCCACCCTCGACGAGGGCTGGTGGAGCGACGGCATGATCGAGCTGCTGCGCGCCGTGTCCGAGCGGCCCGCCGCCATGTGCGTGCCGCGCCAGCACATCCGCCTCGTCGGCTGCAGCACGACGGTCGGGCTGCGGCCGCGGTCGGCGTACTGGCGACTCTCCCTCGCCGGTACCGACACCGCGCCACCCGCGGACGTCGAGACCGTCGCGCCGCCCACCGAGCTGCCCGCGGCGTCGCTCCACACCTTCGCGCCGACCGATCCGGCCGCCGCCACGGTCCTGGCCGACGGGAGCGGCGGCTACGCGGTGCTCGCGCCGTCGACGGAGGCGCCGCCGGTCTACGACCCCGGCGGTACGACAGGTCTGGTCGACCGCGTCGCAGGTCGGCGCGGGTCGCTCGTCGACGCCGCGACCGCCATCGCCGGCACGCGTCGCGACGCCCAGCTCGTGGTCGTGTGCGGCGAGGACGACCCGGTGCTCGAGGACGCCCTCGTCGACCGGGGCTTCCGCCGCGTGGTCGACGTGTACGCCTGGCCGACCCCGTCGGCCTGAGCGCGCACCCGCACGCGCCGCACGACGAATCGCACGACCTCGACGAGCGCGGTGAGCCCGAGGGCGATCGCCATGCCGATGAGGACGCCACGGACGGGACTACCGGCACCGGCCATGCCGCCGAGGTAGCCGATGAGCACCGCGTACACGCCCCATGCCACGGCGGCGACGGCCGTGAACACGCGGAACCGCCGGCGGTCGAACTCCAGCGCGCCCGCGGCGATCGTCGTCGCGGTGCGTCCGCCGGAGACGAACCTGGCGGCGATGATGACCTGCCCGCCACGCTCGCGCAGCATCCGTTGCGCCCACTCGAGCGCCCGGCGTCGGCGTGGGCTGCGCCACAACCGGTCACCGAGCCGTCGTTCGGCGAACCTGCCGATCGCGTACGACATGTTGTCGCCGATGAACGCGCCGACGGCCGCCATGACGACCACGAGTACGACGTTCGGCGCGCCCGTGAGCGCGAAGACGCCGGCGGTGATGACGACGGTCTCGCTGGGGACGAGGGGGAAGAACGCGTCGATCGCCGACACGAGGAACACGATCACGTAGAGCCACGGCGACGCCATCAGGGGTACGAGATGCCCGAGCAGCACGTCTTCCATCCGGCGTCCGCCTCTCCCGTCCCTGAGGAGAACGGTATGTGGTCGGGCGACTCCGGCGCGAGGGTGACAATGCCCTCAGTGAGGTAGGGCCATCCCCCGTCACGGTGGGCGACGAGACGCGCGGACCTACTCGGGCACGTAGGTGAGGCCGAGAACTCCCGAGTCCAGCCTGGTCACGTCGGCGAGCTTCAGGTAGGTCGGGTCGATCCCGTCGTAGAGGCGTCCGCCGCTGCCGGCGATGACGGGGAACAGCCAGAAGAGGTACTCGTCGACGAGCTTGTGCTGCATCAGGGTGCGGCTGAACGGCCCGCCGGTGCCGACCTTGAGAATGTCGCCGCCGGGCTGGTCCTTCAGCGCGCGGACGGCGTCGACGACGTCACCCTGCAGGAGCTCGGTGTTCCACTCGGCAGTCTCGGTGACCGTGGTCGACGCGAGGTGCTTCTTGATGCCGTTCATCCGCACGGCGTAGTCGCCGAAGGCCTCCTCCATGGTCGGCCAGACGTCCTTGTGCGCCTCCCAGCTGACCCGCCCGTAGAGGAGCGCGTCGACCGAGAACAGCAGGTCGCGCGAGTGCTTCTCGAACTCACCGGCCCAGAACCGTGGCAGCCAGTCCTGCGGCGTGGTGACCTGCCCGTCGAGCGTGACCACGCCCTGCTCGATGATCTTCCGCATCGTCTCGTCCTTCCTCCAGGTCCTGCATCCTGCGTACCCGGGTGAGTCTGACCGCGGTCGCTACCGCGCGGCCATCGGTCGGCCATCGGCTCGCCACCGTCCTCTCGGCACTGGGAATCTTCCCGCGTCTCGCGCTAGGGTGGAGAGGTCTTCCCGTGAATACGGAAATCGACCGAAGATCCTCCACACAGGCCACCCACCAGCGAAGGGGGCGAACGACATGCCCACAGCCCTGCACCAGACCACCACGGCGACCGTCGCCCCCGAGCGGGTCCACGAGAGCCTCGGCCGGCACCTGCTGACCGACGGGTTCAAGCTGGTCTTCGACCCGGTGCGGAGCTCGGGCTCGTGGCTCGTCGACGCCCGCACCGGCGAGTCCTACCTCGACTTCTACACGTTCTTCGCCTCGGCGCCGCTCGGCGCCAACCACCCGGCGGTCGCCGGCGACGAGGAGTTCCTGCACCACCTCGCCCGCATCGCGGCCAACAAGCCGGCCAACCCCGACGTCTACTCGGTGGCGTACGCCGAGTTCGTCGAGACGTTCGCCCGCGTGCTCGGCGACCCGGCGCTGCCGCACCTGTTCTTCGTCGAGGGCGGCGGCCTCGCTGTCGAGAACGCCCTCAAGACCGCGTTCGACTGGAAGAGCAGGCGCAACGAGGCGGCGGGCCGCTCGCGCGACCTCGGCACGAAGGTGCTGCACCTCACCCGCGCGTTCCACGGCCGCACCGGCTACACGATGTCGCTCACCAACACCGACCCGACCAAGACCGACCGCTTCCCGGCGTTCGACTGGCCGCGCATCGACGTCCCGGCGATCACGTTCCCGCTGGAGGAGCACCTCGCCGAGGTCGAGGCCGCCGAACGGCACGCGCTCGGCCAGGCCAGGGCGGCGTTCGAGGCACACCCGCACGACATCGCCTGCTTCATCGCGGAGCCGATCCAGGGCGAGGGCGGCGACAACCACCTGCGGCCGGAGTTCCTCCGCGCGATGCAGGACCTCTGCCACGAGTACGACGCCCTCTTCGTCCTCGACGAGGTGCAGACCGGGCTCGGCACCGGCACACCGTGGGCGTACCAGCAGCTCGGGCTGGAGCCCGACGTCGTCGCGTTCGCCAAGAAGGTCCAGGTCGGCGGCATCATGGCCGGGCGCCGCGTCGACGAGGAGCCCGACAACGTCTTCCGCGTGTCGAGCAGGATCAACTCGACGTGGGGCGGCGGCCTCGTCGACATGGTGCGGTCGACCCGCCTGCTGCAGGTCATCGAGTCCGAGGGCCTGTTCGAGCGGTCGGCGGCGCGCGGGGAGACCCTGCTCGCCGGCCTGCGCACGCTGGCCGAGCGGCACCCGAGCACCGTCACCAACGTCCGCGGCCGCGGCCTGATGTGCGCGTTCGACGTCCCGTCCGGCGAGGTGCGCGACGAGCTGATCGTCCGGCTGCGCGACGAGCGTGTCATCGTCCTGCCGTGCGGTCAGCGGTCGGTCAGGTTCCGTCCGGCCCTGGTCGTGACGGAGGATGAGCTGGGCATGGCGGTCGCGGCACTCGACCGCGCACTGTCGGGCATGGCATGACGACGAAGACCACGGGATGAACACGGGGGAGGATCGCGCGCATGATGGCTGTCAGTTCGGTCGTGGCGGGGAAGCCGGTCACGGACGCTCCGGGCGGGACCGTCACGTCCCACAACCCGGCCACCCTCGACGAGGCCGTCGCCGAGGTCCGTTTCGGCGACAGCGGCACCTACCTCGCGGCGTGCCAGGCGGCGCGTGACGCGCAGGGCGCGTGGGCCGACGTGCCCGCGCCGGTGCGCGGGCGCGCGATCGCGCACATCGGGCGGGTCGTCGAGGCCAACGCCGAGCGGCTCGCCTCGATCGTCACCCGCGAGATCGGCAAGCCGTACGCCGAGGCGCTTGGCGAGGTCCGCGAGATCGTCGACACCTGCGACTTCTTCCTCGGCGAGGGCAGGCGGCTGTACGGCCAGACCGTGCCGAGCGAGATGCCGGACAAGCAGCTGTTCACCTTCCGCGAGCCGGTCGGGGTCGTGTCGGTCGTCACGGCGGGCAACTTCCCCGTGGCCGTGCCGTCGTGGTACCTCGTCCCGGCGCTGCTCGCGGGCAACGCCGTGGTGTGGAAGCCCGCAGACTACTCCCCCGCCTGCGCGCATGCGATGTACGAGCTGTTCGTCGAGGGCGGCGGCCTGCCCGACGGCGTGCTCAACCTGGTCCTGGCCGACGGCGAGCAGACGTTCGCCGGCCTCGAGCAGGCACTCGACGCGGGCTACGTCGACAAGATCGGCTTTACCGGCTCCAGCGCGGTGGGCTCGGAGATCGGCGCGCTCGCCGGCCGGCACCTGCAGTCGGCGTGCCTGGAGCTCGGCGGCAAGAACCCGATGGTCGTCACCCCGGCCGCCGACCTCGACCTCGCCGTCGAGGGGGCGCTGTTCTCCGGCTTCGGCACGGCGGGACAGCGGTGCACGTCCCTCGGCACGGTGATCGTGCACGAGAGCATCCACGACGAGTTCGTCCGCCGCTTCGACGAGGCGACCCGGTCGGCCGCGGTCGGCGACCCGACGCGGGAGGTCCTGTTCGGGCCGATGCTGCACGAGAAGTTCGCTGGCCGGTTCGAGGAGTACCTCGACTGGGTCGGCGACGGTCACCGCGTCCTCGGCTCCTCGGGTGTGGGCAGGATCACGGCCGGCAACCCGCGCGACGGGTTCGTCGGCGACGCGGACGGCGGCATCTTCTACCACCCCACGATCGTCGACGGCGTCGGCCGCGACGACCAGCTGTTCCTGGAGGAGACGTTCGGCCCGATCGTCGGCGTCGCGACGTACCGCACGTTCGACGAGGCGGTCGAGCTGGCCAACCTGCCGGGCTACGGGCTGTCCGCGGCGATCTACACCGACGACGCCAAGGAAGCGTTCCGCTTCCGGCGCGGGGTGAAGGCCGGCATGGTCAGCGTGAACAACTCGACGTCGGGCGCGGAGGCGCACCTGCCGTTCGGCGGCAACGGCAAGTCCGGCAACGGCAGCCGGCAGTCCGGCATCTGGGTGCTCGACCAGTTCACCCGCTGGCAGTCGCTCAACTGGGACTACTCCGGCAAGCTGCAGAAGGCCCAGATGGACGTTGCCGAGCTCGTCCCGAACACGACGTTCACCCTGCCCGACTGACCTGCGTGAGCGCGCGAGGTGCGATCATGACGGTAGGTTGGGACACTCGGGGGTAGCAGAGGAGCGTCGCTTGTCGCCCAGCGACGAGCCGGTGGACCGGCACTTCACCGATGCCGTCTGGAGCCTTCCCGTGCTCGCCAGACGCCTCGATCCGCGGTCCCCGGTCGGCGACGGGACCATCCTGACCGGCGGTCAGCTCGCGCGGGTCTTCGACGCCATGGCCGCCAGCCGGCACCTCGACTTCGCGGCGCGGTGGCTGCGCTCCCAGGGCGAGGGCTTCTACACGATCGGCTCGGCCGGCCACGAGGCCAACGCGTTCGTCGCCGACGCGGTGCGGCCGACCGACCCGGCGCTGCTGCACTACCGGTCCGGCGCCTTCTACCTCGCCCGGGCCGCGCAGGTGCCGGGGCAGGAACCCGTCCGCGACGTCCTGCTCAGCCTCGTCGCCGCGGCCGAGGATCCGATCTCCGGCGGCCGGCACAAGGTCTTCGGCAACCACGCGCTGTCGATCATCCCGCAGACGTCCACGATCGCCTCGCACCTGCCGCGCGCGGTCGGCGTCGGGTTCGCGATCGGGCGGGCCGCGAAGCTACGGGTGCCGAGCGCCTGGCCGGACGACGCCATCGCCGTGTGCAGCTTCGGCGACGCGTCGGCCAACCACTCCACCGCCGTCGGCGCGATCAACACGGCCTGCCAGGTCAGCTACTCCGGCCTCCCGCTCCCGGTGCTGTTCGTCTGCGAGGACAACGGCATCGGGATCAGCGTCCCGACACCGCGCGGGTGGATCGAGACGGCGTACGGCAACCGGCCGGGACTCGCCTACTTCGCCGCCGACGGCGCCGACCCGGAGAGCTGCCATGCCGCGGCCACCGCCGCCGTCGAGCACGTCCGCACCAGGCGGTCACCGGCGTTCCTGCACCTGTCCGTCGTGCGCTACCTGGCCCACGCCGGCACCGACGCCGAGATCGGCTACCGGAGCGCCGCGGAGATCGAGGCCGACTACGCCCGCGACCCGCTCGTGGGCACCGCCACCCTGCTCGTCCGGTCGGGCGTCGCCAAGCCGCGCCAGGTGATCGACAGGTACGAGCGGATCCGCGCCGACGTCATGGCCACGGCGGAGAAGGTCTGCGGCAGCCGGCGGCTGTCCAGCACCGCCGAGGTCACCGCGTCACTCGCGCCGCGGCGTCCGGCGCGGGTCGCCGAGGTCGCCACCACCGCGGCCGACGCGGAGGAGCGCAAGCGGATCTTCGAGGGCAGGCTGCCCGAGCACGAGGGCCCCGTCACGCTGGCCACCGCGATCAACCGTTCCCTCGCCGACGCGCTCGCCGTCCGCCAGGGCATGCTCGTGTACGGCGAGGACGTCGGCCGCAAGGGCGGCGTCTACGGCGTCACGCAGCGGCTCGCGAAGCGGTTCGGCGCGGCACGGGTCTTCGACAGCCTGCTCGACGAGCAGTCGATCCTCGGCATCGCACTCGGCGCCGGCCTCACCGGGCTGCTGCCGGTGCCGGAGATCCAGTACCTCGCCTACCTGCACAACGCCGAGGACCAGCTGCGCGGCGAGGCGGCCACGCAGCAGTTCTTCTCGGCCGGCCAGTACCGCAACGGCATGGTCGTCCGGGTGGCCGGCCTCGCGTACCAGAAGGGCTTCGGCGGGCACTTCCACAACGACAACTCCGTCGGCGTCCTGCGCGACATCCCGGGCATCGTGATCGCCGCGCCGTCACGGCCCGACGACGCCGCCGCGATGATGCGCACCTGCCTCGCCGCGGCCGAGGTCGACGGCTCGGTCTGCGTCTACCTCGAGCCCATCGCGCTGTACCACACCAAGGACCTGCACACCGAGGGCGACGGCGGCTGGCTCGCCCCGTACGCGCCGCCGGAGGATTGGGAGTCCGCCCACGTGCCGCTCGGTCGCGCTCGTGTGTACGGCAACGGCAACGACCTGACGCTCGTGACGTACGGCAACGGGCTCGCGATGTCGCTGCGCGCCGCGACCACGCTGGAGAAGGCCGGCGTGGGCGTCCGCGTGCTCGACCTGCGGTGGCTCGCGCCGCTCCCGGTCGACGACCTCCTGCTGCACGCCAACGCGACCGGCAAGGTCCTCGTCGTCGACGAGACCAGGCGCACCGGCGGCGTCTCCGAGGGCGTGATCGCCGCGCTCCTCGACGCGGGCTACCGCGGCCGGGTGAGCCGGGTGGCGAGCGAGGACAGCTTCATCCCGCTCGGCGACGCCGCCTACCACGTGCTGCTCGACGAGCGCGCCATCGAGTGGGAGGCGCGCGAGCTCTTCCACTGACCGCGCCGTCCTCCCCTGGCCGGATCAGGCCACTGGTGGCATGGGTCGCCACGCGGACGGATACCGTCCCACCGCAACCCATAACAATGCCGGGAGGAACGCGCGATGACGTCGCCGTCCATGGAGTCGGCGGAGCGGTCCGACATCACGGTCGTCGGGCGCAAGCCCGTGCTGCTGTCGCGACTGAAGGTCGCCCTGTTCGTGGCCGCGGTGCTGGTGGTCCTGTTCCTCCTCGGCGACCTGGTCAACCTGGTACTCGGCGTGGCCGGCGGCGTGTTCGCCGTGACGCAGGTGTCCATCGTCAACCGCGCCCTCACCAGGCTCGCCGGTCCACTGAGGCGCCGGCGTGCGGCGAACCCCCGGCAGCCCGCGAACGTCGCGGACCGGATCGAGGTGCGCGCCGACCAGATCACCGCGTTAGGACCGCTCGGCGAGGTCGCCGGGCTCCGCCGGTCGGGCGACGGCGTGCTCACCGTCTCCGACCATCACGGCGAGCCCCACCTGCACGTCGCCGGCGTCGACACCGCGTCGATCGGCCTCCGCGGCTTCGACCCCGAGGCGGTCGGTCACGCGGCGCTCGAGCGCGGCTGGGCGTGGCGGTCGCCAAGGACCGGCGCCGTCGTCAGGCCGTACGGTGACGAGCCGGGTGTCGGCGTCGAGATCGCGCTGCGCGACGGCGTGCTCGGTGCCGGTACCGCCACGAAGGCGTTCCTCGTCCCCGTCGTCGTCCTCGGGCTCGCGGCGTTCGCGACGATCGTCGCCGCCTTCTACGCCGACCTGACGACCGCGGTCACGATCAGCGTCGCCGCGGGCGGCTTCGGCCTCGCGGTGCTGGGCATCATGGGCGCGACGTTCGCCGTCCGCCGGCTGTCGCCTCTCACGGTGACGATCGACCGCGACCGGCTGGCGGTGCGATACGGCGCGATGCCTGCCGAGACGGTCACCCGGTGGTCGGTCGCCAGGGGCACCGCCGGCCGACGTTGGGTCCGGCTGCGCGACGAGTACGGCAAGGCGCGTGCGCTCGTCCCGCTGCGGCCGAAGCGCAGGGAGGTGCTGACGGCGCTGTGGTCGTACGGCTGGCCGGTGACAGACGACAAGGGCCCCGGCTGACGGGACGTCACCTCACGAACGTGGACTTCACCTCGTCCCGGCACGAGGTGAAGTCCGTGTTGATCACGTTAACGTGATCAACGGGGACAAGCCGGGCGCCGGGTCAGGGGGTCAGGTGGCGAGGAGGTCGCGCAGGACGGGGATCAGGGCGCGGAAGGCGCGGCCGCGGTGGCTGATCGCGTCCTTCTCGTCCGGCGACAGTTCGGCCGTCGTACGCGTCTCGCCCTCGGGGACGAAGACGGGGTCGTAGCCGAAGCCACCACCACCGCGCGGCTCGCGGACGACCAGACCGGGCAGGGTTCCCTCGACGACGCGTTCGGTGCCGTCGGGGAGCGCCACCGCGGCGGCGCAGACGAACGACGCGCCGCGACGCTCGTCGGGGACGTCGGCGAGCTGGTCGAGTACCAGCGCGAGGTTCGTGCGGTCGTCACCGTCGCGTCCCGACCAGCGCGCGGACAGGACGCCCGGCATGCCGTTCAGCGCGTCGACAGCGATGCCCGAGTCGTCGGCGACCGACGGCAGTGCCGTCGCCGATGCGAAGGCGCGCGCCTTGAGCAGCGCGTTGTCCGCGAACGTTGCGCCGGTCTCGGCGACGTCGGGCACCTCGGGGAACGCGGACGCGTCGACGATCTCCGCACCGATCCCCGCGGCCGCGAGGATGCGCCGCAGCTCCTCGACCTTGTGCGCGTTGCGCGTGGCGAGCAGGAGCCTCACGACGCGAGAGCGGCCTGCTGGATCTGGGTGAGCTGCGCGCAACCCTTCGCGGCGAGGTCGAGCAGCGCGTCGAGCTCCTCCCTCGCGAGCGGCTCGCCCTCGGCGGTGCCCTGCACCTCGACGAACGCGCCGTCGCCGGTGCACACGACGTTGAGGTCGGTCTCCGCGGCGACGTCCTCCTCGTAGCAGAGGTCGAGGCGCGGCTCGTCGCCGATGAGCCCCACGCTGACCGCGGCGACGGACCTGACGAGGGGCTGGGCCTTCTTGCCGATCATCCCGCCCCTGGCATGCATCCACGCGACGGCGTCGCACAGCGCGACGTACGCGCCGGTGATCGCGGCCGTGCGGGTGCCGCCGTCGGCCTGCAGGACGTCGCAGTCGAGCTGGACGGTGTTCTCGCCGAGCGCCTTCATGTCGACACACGGACGGAGCGCGCGGCCGACGAGCCGGGAGATCTCGTGGGTGCGGCCGCCCACCTTGCCGCGGACGGACTCGCGGTCGTTGCGTGACGAGGTCGCGCGCGGCAGCATCGCGTACTCGGCGGTGACCCAGCCGAGCCCCGACTCGCGCCGCCATCGCGGCACCCCTGCCGTGACACTCGCGGTGCACAGCACCCTCGTGCGGCCGAACTCGCAGAGCACGGACCCCTCCGGGGCATCGGTCCAGCCCCGGGTGAGGCGTATCTCGCGGAGCTCCTCGGCAGTACGTTCGTCTGGACGGGACATGCGCGCGAGCCTACCGATCAGGCGTCAGACCTCGTACACCGCGCCCGGGCGCGCCAGCTCGACGTCACCGTCGTACGTCTCGCGCGCCTCGGCGAGGATGCGGTCCTTCGGGGTCCACGGCGGCAGGTGCGTCAGCACGAGCCGGCGGGCCGCCGCGCGCCGCGCATGCTCGCCCGCCTGCCGTCCGGTGAGGTGCACGCCGTCGGGCACCTTCCACTCCGTCAGCAGCGACGCCTCGCAGAGGAAGAGGTCGGCGTCGCGCGCCGCCTCGACCAGGTTGTCATCGACGGAGGAGTCGCCGCTGTAGGTGAGCACGGCGCCGTCGTGCTCGATGCGCATCGCGTACGCCTCGATCGCGTGCCAGACGCGCCTGACGGTCACCCGGAGCGGCCCGACGTCGTAGCCCGCGCCGTCGGCCCACTCGTGGAAGTCGAAGGTCTCGGCCATGCCGGCCGGCTCGACGTACTCGTACGCGGTGTCCATGCGCGCGTTGACGCCCGGCGGGCCGTAGACGGGAATCCTCGGCGCGGGGCCCTCGGGACGGTACTTGCGCGCCACGTAGTACGAGCACAGGTCGAGGCAGTGGTCGGCGTGCAGGTGCGACAGCAGCACCGCGTCGACGCCGTACAGGACGTCCTCCTGCTGCAGCCGGCTCACCGAGCCGTTGCCCATGTCGAGGACGACGCGGAAGCCGTCGACCTCGAGCAGGTACGAGGACGCGGGTCCCTCGGGACCGGGGAAGCTGCCGGAACACCCCAGCACCGTGAGCCGCATACCCCGACTGTGCCACACGCACGGCCGAGGGCCTGGGTCATTCGGTGGCGACGCGCACGCCGAGCGCGACGAGGGTGACGCCGAGCAGCGCGTCCTGGACGCGTCGTACCCGCGGCGACCTGAGCAGGTGCCGCGCCCTGCCGACACCGAGGGACACCAGGCTGAGCCCGGTGAGGCTGAACGCGACCGCGATCGCCGCCAGCCCGAGCGCGACGGGAAGCGCCTGCGCGGGGTCGCTCGGGACGAACTGCGGCAGGCTCGCCATGAAGAACAGCGTCGCCTTCGGGTTGGTCAGGTTGGTGAGCAGGCCCTGCAGGAACGGCGTGCCACGGCGGATCCCGCGCTCGTCTGGGTCCTCGACGTCGTGCTTCACCCGACCCGCCCGCCATGCCGCCCACAGCGACCGGCCGCCGAGCACCACGAGGACGAACTCACCGACCAGCTTGACCGCCTGGAACGCCACCTCGCTGCGCAGCAGCAGCTCGGCCAGCCCCACGGCGACCGCGACGGCGTGCACGAACAGCCCGAGTGCGCAGCCGACGGCGGTACGGAGCCCCGCGCCCGCGCCGGCGCGCAGCGTGTTGCGCACGACGACCGCGGTGTCGAGGCCGGGAGTGACCGTGATGAGCAGGCACAGGACGAGGAACGGCAGCAACTCCATGGTCAGCCGGCCCGCTCGACCTCGTCGATCTGCCCGACCTGGTCCGCGAGCGTGCCGGCACGCCTGATCACGGGGCCGAGGAACCGGTGCGCGAGCCGGGCGAAGGAGTGCTCGTCGCCGGTCGTGAGGAAGTGGTGCCGTGGCTCCGGCAGGCCGTCGGGACGGGCGAGGCCGCTGTCGTGCAGCTCGCGGTAGACGTCCTTCGCGGTCTCCTCCGCACTCGACACGAGCGTCACCTCGTCGCCCATGACGTAGGAGATGACCGCCGACAGCAGCGGGTAGTGGGTGCAGCCGAGCACGAGCGTGTCGACGCCGGCCGCCTGCACCGGCGCGAGGTACTCACGCGCGACGTCGACGAGCTCGTCGCTCGTCGTGATGCCCGCCTCGACGAACTCGACGAACCGCGGACAGGCGACGGTGGTCACCGACAGGTGCGGCGCCGCGGCGAACGCGTCGTGGTACGCGCCCGACGTCTTCGTCGCCTGGGTGCAGATCACACCGACCCGACCGTTCCTCGTCGCACCCGCCGCGCGGCGCGCGGCGGGCCGGATCACCTCGACGACCGGGATGTCGTACCGCTCCCGCGCGTCGCGGAGCACCGCCGAGCTCGCCGCGTTGCACGCGATCACCAGCATCTTCACGCCCTGGGCGACGAGCTCGTCGAGCATCTCGATGGCGAACGCGCGCACCTGGGCGATCGGTCGCGGACCGTACGGACAGCGCGCGGTGTCGCCGACGTACAGGACGGGCTCGTGGGGTAGTTGGTCGAGGACGGCGCGGGCGACAGTCAGCCCACCCACGCCGCTGTCGAAGATTCCGATGGGAGCGTCGGCCACGAGACACCACCTTACGGCGGAGCGGCGACCTCGGCACGGCGTTTGCGGAGGAAGCGGCGCTCCGCCTCGGGGACGACGGCGGCGAGCGCCAGGTCGTACTGCGCCACCGCCTCGTCGCGGCGACCCAACCGGCCCAGCAGCTCGGCCCTCGTGGAGTACAGCAGGTGGTGGCGGCCCAGCCGGTCGTCGAGGCCGGCCAGCAGCGCCAGGCCCGCCTCCGCGCCGTCGCTCTCGGCGACGGCGACGGCACGGTTGAGCCGCACGATCGGGGAACCCGTCCGCTCGTCGAGCAACGCGTAGAGCGCGGCGATCGCCGCCCAGTCGGGGCCGTCGGCGCCTGCGCTCACGTGCTCGGCGGCGATCGCCGCCTGGAGTGCGTAGTGACCGGCGACGCGTGACATCCGCAGTGACCGTTCCGTCAGTGCCAGGCCCTCCGCGATCTCGGTGGCGTTCCATCGTGACCTGTCCTGGTCGCGGAGCAGGACGACCTCGCCGCCGGCGTCGATCCTGGCGTCGCGCCGCGAGTGGTGGAGAAGCATCAGGGCCAGGAGCGCGGCCGGTTCCGGCTCGTCCGGCGCCTGCCCGACGAGGATGCGGGTGAGCCGGATCGCGTCGTCGCACAGCTCGGCACGGATCAGCCGGTCGCCCTGCGTCGCGGCGTACCCCTCGGTGAAGACGAGGTAGAGCACGGTGAGGACGGCGGGCAGCCGCTCCGGCAGCTCGGCGTCGCTGGGCACGCGGTACGGGATGCCGGCCCCGGCGATCTTCTTCTTCGCGCGGGTGATGCGGGCGGCCATCGTCGGCTCGGCGACGAGGAACAGGCGCGCGACCTCGGGTGTCGTGAGCCCGCCGAGCAGCCGAGCCGTCAGCGCCACCCGTGCCTCCGGCGCCAGAGTGGGGTGGCAGCAGGTGAACAGCAGGCGCAGCCGTTCGTCGGGAATCGTGGTCACGCCGGTCACCTCGTCGTCCGGGAGCGCGCGCGGGTCGTCGACGTCGTCGGTCACCAGCAGCGGCAGCCTGCGGGCGAGCGTCGTCTCGCGTCGCCTCCGGTCGAGCGCGCGCCGGCGCGCGGTGGTGAGCAGCCACGCGGGTGGGTTGCGGGGGACGCCGTCGCGGCGCCAGGTGGTCACCGCGGTCGCGTAGGAGTCCTGCAGCACCTCCTCGGCGAGGTCGATGCTCCGCAGCTCGCGGGCGAGCAGCGCGAGCAGGCGCGACCAGTGCGTCCGGTGCGCCTGCTCGACGGCCTGACCCGCGTCGGTCATGAGCCGTTCTCCAAAGTGAGCATCGCAGCGGTTCGGAGCGCGCGGCGCCACCACCCGCCCACCGAGCGAGGAGCGGAGCGGCGGAGAACGGCGGGACACTCGCTCAGCTTCCGCCCTCCCTGGCCGGGTTGCTCGTGCACAGGCCCAGCCGCTGGCCCGCGGGGTCGTGGAACTGCGCCCACCAGCCCATGTCGCCGCCGACCTCGGTACGCGCGTCGAGCACCGTGCCGCCGTTGTCCGCCACCCGGGCGAGCGTCGCCTCGAGGTCGGCGACGTTGACGTAGACGGCCACGCCGTGGCCCGGCGGCGTCTCGCGGGATCCGTCGAGGGCGCCGACCATGTCGCCACCGGACGTGGAGATCATCTCGTAGGTGCCACCGAAGTTCTGGAACGTCCAGCCGAAGACCGCCCCGTAGAAGGCCTTGCCCTTCTCCAGGTCCGGTACCGGCAGCTCCCACCAGGTGACCCTGTCGTAGTCGTTCACGTTCTCTGCCATCACGTGCTCCTTACTCCGTCGATCTCCGGTCAGAAGTCCAGCAGTGGGCGCACCTCGACGGCCAGGCCGGGACTCCTCGGCACCTGCTTCGCGTACGCGAGCGCCTGGTCGATGTCGGCACACGAGATCACGTATACGCCGCCCATCTGCTCACGCGCCTCGGCGAACGGCCCGTCGGTCACGACGTCGTCGCGTAGCGTCTTCGCCGAGCTCGACTGGTCGAGCGCCTCGCCCGACACGTAGACGCCGTCCTCGCGGAGGCGATCAGTGAACTCCTCGTGCTCGCCGATGATCCGACGCTGCTCGGAGACCGGCATCGCGGCATCCGCGGCCTCGTCGCCGTACAGCAACAGGAGGAACTTCATCACGGTCCTTTCTCTCGGTGCACCCGCGAGGATGACGTACGACCGCCGCCGGATCGACAACCGCGCCGGGACTTTCTCCCGGAGATCTATAGAGTCTCGGCATGCCACTGCGAATCGGACTGGTCGGAGCGGGCCCCTGGGCCCACGAGGTACACGGCGTCGGCCTCGCCGCGTCACCGCGGGTCGAGTTCGCCGGCGTGTGGGCGCGCCGGGCCGAGGCTGCGGCCGCACTCGCCGACGCCCACGGCGTGCCGGTGTACGACGACGTCGACACGCTCGTCGAGGCGGTCGACGCGGTGGCGTTCTGCGTCCCGCCGGAGGTCCAGGCGCGGCTCGCGACGCGTGCGGCGGTGCGGGGACGTCACCTGGTCCTCGACAAGCCGATCGCCGCCGATCTGGCCACCGGGGAGCCGCTGGCGACTGCCGCCGAGCGGGCGGGCGTCCACAGTGGCGTGTTCTTCACCTGCCGCTACCTGCCGGCGGCACGCGAGTTCCTCACCGAGGCCCATGCAGGGAAGTGGCACGGCGGACAGGCGACGTTCGTGTCCGGCGCGCTCCTGGCGGGCCAGTTCGCCGACTCGCCGTGGCGGCACGAGTCCGGCGCCCTCTGGGACGTCGGCCCGCACGCCGTCGAGCTGCTCGACGCCGCGCTGGGCCCGGTCACCGGCGTGCGCGCGGCCGCCCGCGGCCCGAGCGACCTCGTCCACCTCGTGCTCGACCACGACAGCGGCGCGGTCAGCCAGGCGTTGCTGAGCCTGCGCGTGCCGCTCACGACGACTCTCGCCGAGGTCGAGCTGTTCGGCGACGAGGGGAGCCACGCGTTCGCCCTCGCCGGGATGTCGGCCACCGACGCGTACGGCGTGCTGCTCGGTGAGCTCGCCGACCGGGTCGAGGGCACCGGCGCCGGACCCGCCTGCGACGTCCACCGCGGCCTGCAGGTGCAGCGCGTGCTCGCGGCAGCCGGCGACCTGCTCTGAGTCGTCAGTCGTCGGAGCTTCACCTCACCGAGGTGGACTTCACCTCGTCCCTGCACGAGGTGAAGCACCCGTTGATCACGTTAACCTCGGTCTTTCACACCTGGTGGGGCGACACGGGGTGTGGTGATGCGAAAGTGCCTTGTCTGCAAGGGAAACTGGGACTTGTCGACGGTCCTGTTGCTCTTGGAGAAAGACACTTCGCGGGTGAAGCGTAGCAAGCGGTCGCGGGTGAGGGTGAGCGCTGTGGTTCCCCCGAAATCGTGGAGGGTTCCTTATGCCGCTTCCCGGTCGGGGACGGCGTTCTCGTAGTTGATCGGGCTCATCATGCCTGCGGCGGTGTGCCGTCGGTCGTGGTTGTAGAAGCCGTAGCACCAGTCCAGC
>WHST01000038.1 GCA_009379955.1 Streptosporangiales bacterium
CACGTGCACGTGATCAACGTGGACTTCACCTCGTGCCGGGACGAGGTGAAGTCCACGTCGGTGAGGTGAAGCTCCACCGACGACCCTCGCAGCGCACCCGTGAACGGCACCCTCACCATGCCCCGACACGGTGAGGGTGCCGTTCACGTGTTGCGGCCGCGAAGCGACCGACACCACGACCGAGTCCACCCTTGTCACCCGCCCCGGGGTCGCCGCACCAGCGGCGATGGATGACTGACAACTCAGCCATGGCTGCGGAGGTAGTCGAGCTGGGCGCGGACGGACTGTTCGGCGGCGGGCCAGACGGCGCGGTCGACGTCGGCGTAGACGGTGCGGACGACGTCCATCGGCGTCGTGTGGCCGGTGGCGACGGCCGCGCGTACCTGGTCGAGACGCTCGGCCCGGTGGGCGAGGTAGCCGTCGAGCACGCCGACCGCGTCGGCGACGACCGGGCCGTGCCCGGGCAGCAGCGTGGCGACCGGCGCGGACCCGGCGAGCTCGCGGAGCCGGTGGATCGAGGCGAGGTAGTCACCCAGGTCGCCCTCGGGATGCGTCACCACGGTCGTGCCGCGGCCCAGGACGGTGTCGCCGGTGAAGACCGCCGAGTCGGCCGGCAGGTGGAACGACACCGAGTCGGCGGTGTGTCCTGGCGTCGCGACCACGTCGATCCGCAGGCCGTCGACGTCGATCGACTCACCGTCGACGAACGGGTCCCCTCCGGTGCAGTACGCGGGCGCGAACGCACGGACGGGCGCGTCGACGAGCTCGGCGAACCGCGGTGCACCCTCGGAGTGGTCGAAGTGCCCGTGGGTGAGCAGCACGACCGCGACCCGGCGACCCGAGCCGTGCACGTGGTCGGCGACCCGCCGCAGGTGGTCGTCGCCGGCGGGACCGGGGTCGATCACCACGACCCGCTCGGCGCCCGGCTCCGCGACCACCCAGGTGTCGGTGCCGTCGAGCGTCATCGGTGACGGGTTGGGCGCCAGCAGGCAGCGCGCCCGCGTCGTGCCGCTGCCGTCGATGGTGCTCATGCGCGCCCGCCTCCTCCCTCGGTCTCCTCGTGCCCGGGGACGAGCAGGTCGGCGCCGTCGTCGGTGAGCACGACCTCGGGGAGGATCGGCTGCACCACGCGGGCGTCCGCCCCGGCGAGGACGGCTTCGGCCGTCGGGTACGTCGCCACCTCGGCCAGCGTCGTCGCCGTGGGCGGCAGCAGCTGCAGCTCACCGTGGTGGAACCGGTCGAGCGCGTCCGCCGGACGCAGCCAGGCGACGCGGTCGGCCTCCCCACCGACGTCCCTCGTGCGCTGGCCGGGGGGCAGTGCCGCGACGAAGAACCTCGTGTCGTAGCGCCGCGGCTCGACCTCGGGCGTGATCCAGTGCGCCCACGCGCGGAGCAGGTCGGCACGCAGCACGAGCCCGCGGCGGTGCAGCATCTCGGCGAACGCCAGCGACCGGTCGATGAGCGCGAGCCGGTCGGCCTCCCAGTCGTCGCCGGTGGTGTCGTCGACGACGGTCGTCGGGCCCGGACCCGCGAGCAGGACGCCCGACTCCTCGAACGTCTCGCGCACCGCGGCGCACACCAGCGAGGCCGCGAGGTCGGGCCCCGCCTCCAGCGTCGCCGCCCAGGCATCGCGCGGCGGCCCCGACCACGCGAGGTCCGCGTCACCGTCCCTGGCGTCGACCCCGCCGCCGGGGAAGACGTACATGCCGGCCGCGAACGACATCGACGTCTTGCGCCGCAGCAGGTAGACCTCGACGCCGTCGGCGCCGTCGCGCAACAGCACGACCGTGGCCGCGTCGGCCGCGGTCACGGTCGGCCGGGGCTCGACCTGTCGACGCCTCGCCTCCGCAACGAACTCGTCAGGAAGCCGCCAGCGCCGAGCCACGGGGTCACACCTCGACGATCAGCTCGACCTCGACGGACGCGTTGAGCGGCAGCGCCGCGACACCGATCGCGCTCCGCGCGTGCTTGCCCGCGTCACCGAACACCTGGCCGAGCAGCTCGCTGGCGGCGTTCATCACCTGCGGCTGGGAGGAGAAGTCGGGTGCGCTGTTGACGAAGCCCACGACCTTGACCACGCGCTTGACCTTGCCCAGGTCACCGACGACCGACTTCACCGCGGCGAGCGCGTTGAGCGTGCAGGCGCGGGCGCCCTGGCGGCCCTCGTCGATGTCGACGTCGATGCCGAGCTTGCCGCTCACCGCCAGCTCACCGTCGACGAACGGAACCTGTCCCGAGGTGTACACGAACGAGCCGCTGACGACCGCCGGCACGTAGTCGCCCGCCGGTGGTGCGACGGGCGGCAGCTCGAGCCCGAGCTCGGCGAGCCTCTCCTCCGGGGCGCTCACGACGGCAGCTCCCGTTTGAGGTAGCCCACGACGTTCTCCGGGTTCGGACCCGGGACGACGGCGACGAGCTCCCACCCGTCCACGCCCCAGGTGTCGAGGATCTCCTTCGTCGCGTGCACGAGCAGCGGCACGGTTGCGTATTCCCACTTGGCCATGGCGCGACCATATCGCCTACCCGCGCGGCTGCCACGGCGGCGAGACGCTCGTCACGGAGCTAGGCGTCGCCGGCGGTGACGGCGAGTGCCTCGTCGTGCGAACGCGACGGGACGCGATGGTCGTCGACGTGGGCGAGCGACCTGCGGCCGCTCGCCAAGACCAGCACCGCCACCAGCACGACACCGGCGCCGACCCAGAACGGCACGTGCGGGTTGATCGACTCGCCCAGCTTGCCGGCGAGCCACGGCGCGATCGCGCCGCCGGTGAACCTCACGAAGCTGTACGCCGCCGACGCGGTCGGACGCTCGACGGGTGCGGCCAGCATGACCGCCTCGGTGATGAGCGTGTTGTTGACGCCGCTGAGCAGGCCGCTCAGCACCACGCAGACGATGAGCACCGCCTTGTGGTCGGTGCCGATGGCCATCACGACGAGCACGGCGGCGAACGCCGTCAGCACGCCGAGCAGCACCGGCACCGTGCCGCGCAGGCGTTGCAGGACGGGCGCGAGGAACACCGAGGTGACGGCGACTCCCACGCCCCAGCCGCAGAAGATGAGCCCGATCTCGATCGCCCCGAGCGCGAGCGGGAACGGCGTGTAGGCGAGCAGCGCGAAGAAGCCGAAGTTGTAGCAGAGCGCGGTGATGCCGACGGTCAGCAGCGACCGGTGGCGCAGCGCGCGGAACGGGTCGAGCAGCGAGCTGTGCCGCGCCGGTCGCGGGGTGCTCGGCAGCAGGACCGTCGTCACGATGAACCCGATCGCCATCAGCGCCGCGACGCCGAAGAACGGCCCGCGCCAGCTGACCTCGCCGAGCAGGCCGCCGAGGAGGGGGCCGCTCGCGATGCCGACGCCGAGCGCGGCCTCGTACAGGATGATCGCGCTCGCCACGCCACCGCTAGCCGAGCCGACGATCGCCGAGAGCGCCGTCGCGATGAACAGGGCGTTGCCGAGACCCCACCCCGCACGGAATCCGATGATCTGGCCGATGGTGTCGGACGACCCCGCCAGCGCGCTGAACACCACGATGAGCACCAGCCCGATGAGCAGGGTGCGCTTCGCGCCGAACCAGCTGGAGACCACGCCGGTCACGAGCATCGCGAAGCCCATGATGAGCAGGTAGCTCGAGAACAGCAGCGACACCTGGGACGGCGAGGCGTCGAGCTGTTCGGCGATGGGCTTGAGGATGGGGTCGACGAGGCCGATGCCCATGAACGCGATCACGCACGCGAAGGCCACGGCCCACACGGCCTTGGGCTGACGGAGGATGCTCGAGCTCGCGCTCTCGGGTCGGTCGTCGGTGGGGTTCGCGCGCATCAGCTGGTCGGGTCCTCCATCAGCGTTCGCAGGATGTCGGCGTGCGCGACGAGCTGGTCGCGCTCCGACGGACTCAGCCGCTCGATGCTCGGGACGAGCACCGCGGCCATCGAGGCCCGCGCGACGGAGAGCCGCCGTACGCCCTCGTCGGTGACCGCCACGAGGACCGCGCGGCCGTCGTCGGCGTCGCCACGCCGCACGACGAGGCCGGCGCGTTCGAGCCGGTCGACCGCAGCGGTCATGGACGGTTGCGTGCAGTGCTCGTGGCGAGCGAGCTCGGTGACCCGCAGCGGGCCGCCGTCGCGCAGCCGCGCGAGCACCCGCGACTGCGTGGCCGACATCGACACGTCGGCCATCGCGCCGACCATCCGCACCAGGCGCGCGCTCAGCGCGATCAGGTCGTCGGCCAGCGCCTCCACCGGCCTCGTCTCGGTCATCACCCCCACAATATACATAGCCTATCTATACAACTGCCGAGCCGCCGGTGCCCGCGGACGCCTCCTACCCTGGAGGTGTGGCACGAGCGACGGGCTGGGGCGAGGTTCGCCTGCATGTCATCACCGGCAAGGGCGGCACCGGCAAGACGACCGTCGCCGGTGCACTCGCGCTCGCCCTCGCCGCGGGCGGCAACCGCACGCTGCTCGTCGAGGTCGAGGGTCGCCAGGGCATCGCGCAGCTCTTCGACGTCCCGCCGCTGCCGTACGAGGAGCGCAGGATCGCGGTCGCCCGCGACGGTGGCGAGGTCTACGCGCTCGCGGTCGACCCGGAGGCTGCCCTGCTCGACTACCTCGACATGTTCTACAAGCTGGGACGTGCCGGGCGCGGACTCGAACGGCTCGGCGTCGTCGACTTCGTGACGACGGTGGCGCCGGGGCTGCGTGACGTGCTCCTCACCGGCAAGGCGGCCGAGTCCGTGCGCCGCCGCCGCGGCAGCGGGTACGCGTACGACCACGTCGTCGTCGACGCGCCGCCCACCGGGCGCATCGCGCGGTTCCTCAACGTGTCGAGCGAGGTCGCGGGCATCGCCCGGATGGGCCCGGTGCGCACCCACGCCGATCTGGTGCTCGGCGTCATCCGGTCGGCGCAGACGGCCGTCCACTTCGTCTCGCTGCTGGAGGAGATGCCGGTGCAGGAGACCGTCGACGGGATCGGGGAGCTCGACCGCACCGGCATCGCCACCGGCAAGGTCGTCGTGAACATGACGCGCGAGCGGCTGCTCCCCGCCGACGAGCTCGCCAGGATCGCCGACGGCACGGTCGACGCCGCCTCGATCGAGGCGGGCCTCGCGGCCGCGGGCGTCGCCGCCGGCGAGCGCACCACCGAGGCACTCGCGCGGCAGCTCGTCGACCACGCCCAGCGCGTCCAGGCCGAGGACGAAGCCCTCGGCGCGCTGGAGAAGCTCGATCGGCCGCTCCTGCGGCTGCCGTTCGTCGCACACGGCATCGACCTCGGCGCGCTGTACGACCTCGCCGAGCACATCGAGGACCAGGTCGCGACCGAGGCGGAGGACGCATGACGCGGGCGGCGAGCGGAGGAGAGAGCTCGGGAGCGAGCGGGCGCGTCAGGAGAGCACAGGCACCGCGGCTCGCGGTCGACACGCTGATCGGCGACCGGCGCACGCGGATCGTGGTGTGCTGCGGCTCGGGCGGCGTGGGCAAGACCACGACCGCGGCGGCGATCGGCCTCCGGGCCGCCGAGCTCGGCCGCTCGACGGTCGTGCTCACCATCGACCCGGCGCGGCGGCTCGCGCAGTCGCTGGGGCTTGCGGAGCTCGACAACGTGCCGCGCCGCATCGACTGCGTCGACACGTCGAACGGCGGCGACCTCTGGGCGATGATGCTCGACATGAAGCGCACGTTCGACGAGATCGTCGAGGCGCACACCGATTCCGGCAGGGCGAGCCAGATCCTGGCGAACCCGTTCTACCAGTCGCTGTCCGCCGGGTTCGCGGGCACGCAGGAGTACATGGCCATGGAGAAGCTCGGCCAGCTCCGCGCCGCCGACGAGTGGGACCTCATCGTGGTCGACACCCCGCCGAGCCGGTCGGCCCTCGACTTCCTCGACTCGCCCGAACGGCTCGGCCGGTTCCTCGACGGACGGTTCATCCGGTTGCTCGTCGGGCCGGCGAAGAGCGGCGGTCGGGCGTACCTGCGCATGCTCACGGCGGGGTTCGGACTCGTCGCCGGCGCGGTCACCAAGGTGCTCGGCGCCCAGCTGCTGAAGGACGCGCAGACGTTCGTCACCGCGCTCGACACGATGTTTGGTGGGTTCAGGGAACGCGCGGAGGCGACGTTCCGGTTGCTCCAGGCACGCGGCACCGCGTTCCTCGTCGTCGCCGCCCCGGAGCCGGACGCGCTGCGCGAGGCTTCGTACTTCGTCGAACGGCTGTCGCGGGACGACATGCCGCTCGGCGGGCTCGTCCTCAACCGCGTGCACCGCACGACCGGCACCGGGGGACGGATGCGGCTCGGCGCCGAGCGCAGCGTCGCCGCGGCGGAGACCCTGGAGGAGTCGGGCGAGCACCCGCTCGCGGCCGCGGCACTACGGTTGCACGCGGAGCGCCTCGTGCTGGCTGCCAGGGAGGGCCGGCTGCGGGACGGGTTCGTCTCCGCTCACCCTCGTGTCGCCATCGCCGAGGTGCCGGCACTGCCGGCGGACGTCCACGACCTCGACGGCCTCCGCGCGGTCGGCGACGCGCTGGCGGCGCGGAGCTGACGAGAGTCCGGTCGCGAGCGACGTCAGGCCGCGCCCGACGCCGTCTCCCAATCGGACTTGGCGGCCTCGAACAGGCTGCGCCAGGAGCTGACCTCGGTGCGCTGCCGCAACAACGACCTGCGCTCGCGCTCGGTCATGCCGCCCCACACGCCGTACTCCATCTCGTAGTCCAGCGCATAGGCGAGGCATTCGGCACGTACCGGGCAGTGTCGGCAGATCCGCTTCGCGTGATTCTGCTCGGCGCCCCGGACGAACAACTTGTCTGGATCGCCGCCCTTGCAGGCAGCGGACCCTGCCCACGACTCGTTCCACGTCATCGGGTACGTCCCCGTCTTTCCCCCGTGTGTGCCGCCCCCGGTACCGACCCAAGCGTAAGAATCTCGCTCACCCTGTGTAATCCCTCGCCCCGACCATCTGGCGTAGCCAGAAATGACTAGTCACTCGAAGGTTCGCGTAGTGCTCAAGTACCACGTACACGACGCTTCCCCTCCATTCGTGACATTGGCGGCATGTTGCCCCCTGCCTCAGCTAACGCTTGGCGCGTCCCCAGGTAACGCCCAGTCGTGTACTGTTCCGCCGGTTACCGACCCGGCTCGGAAGTCGCCGTCCTGAGAGAGGGCGACTTGCGGTAATGATGCGCCTTCCGAGCCGATCGATAATGGATGGCGGGCGGCCACGGAACCACCGTGCCGGTGGCTTACCCTGGACCGGTGTCTGGCAACTTCGCACCGATCCACATCCTGCGTAATCTCGCGCTGCTCGTCGTCCTGAGCCTGGTGGCGGGCATTCTCGTGGCGGGCATCGCCCTGCCCGCGGTCGGTGGTGCCGGACTCGTCGGCAAGGCGGGAGCGGACAGCTTCGAGTCGCTGCCGAGCGAGCTGGCGACGCCGCCCCTGCCCGAGCGATCCCGCATCCTCGACAGGAGGGGCAACGAGATCGCGACCTACTACCGCGAGTACCGCGTCAACGTGCCGCTCGAGAAGGTCGCGCCCATCATGCGCAAGGCGATCGTCGCGATCGAGGACTACCGCTTCTACGAGCACGGCAGCCTCGACTTCAAGGGCACGCTGCGCGCGCTCGCGCGCAACCAGGCGGGCGGCAGCACCCAGGGCGGCTCGACGCTGACGCAGCAGTACGTCAAGCAGGTGCAGGTCGAGCAGGCGAAGTCGCCGGACGAGGTCCAGAAGGTCACCAACCGCGAGGGCGCGGAGGGATACGGCCGCAAGCTGCAGGAGCTCAGGTACGCCGTCACGATGGAGAAGAAGTACTCCAAGGACGAGATCCTCGAGCGCTACCTCAACATCATCTACTTCGGCGACGGCGCGTACGGCGTCGAGGCGGCCGCCCAGCACTACTTCAGCACCTCGGCGAGCAAGCTGACACTCACGCAGGCGTCCATGCTGGCGGGGCTCGTCCGCAGCCCGTACGCCTACGACCCGACCAAGCACGCGACGACGGCGAAGGCCCGCCGCAACACCGTGCTGCAGCGCATGGGCGAGACCGGCGCTATCTCGATGGCCGAGGCCGCGAAGGCCCAGAAGGAGTACCTCGAGCTCAAGGTCACCGAGTTCCCCAACAGCTGCGGCCAGGCCGGCAAGTACAACGGGTTCTTCTGCGAGTACGTCGCGCAGGAGATCCTGGGCAACCCGGCGTTCGGTAAGACGCGCACCGACCGCTACAACCTGCTCGTCGGCGGCGGCCTCACGATCCGCACGTCGCTCGACCCGAAGGTCCAGCGGTCGGCCATCAAGGCGATGCGCAACAACGTGTCGAAGAAGTCGCCCATCGCGGGATCGCTCGTCACGGTGCAGCCGGGCACCGGCAAGGTGCGCGCGATGGTCGTGTCGCGCGACTTCACCACCGCGGGCAAGGCCAAGAAGGGCCAGCTCAACTTCAACACCGCGGTCGACCGCGCCCACGGCGGTGGCAACGGCGCCCAGTTCGGCTCCAACGCCAAGGCGTTCACCCTCGCCGCCGCGCTGCAGGACGGCATCCCGCTCGGCTACGAGATCAACGCACCCGGCAGCATCCACAACCTGGGCGGGTTCAAGGACTGCCAGGGCAGGCCGAACTTCTACCCGAGCGTCTTCAACGCCGACGGCGAGGGCGGCGGCGGCGGTGTGCTCGACCTCCCCCGCGGCACGATGAAGTCCGTCAACACCTTCTTCGTCCTGCTGGAGCACCGGGTCGGGCTGTGCAAGACCTGGAAGATGACCCGCTCGCTCGGCATGATCCGCAGCGACGGCACGCCGATGAAGCAATACCCGTCGCTGACCCTCGGCTCCGACGAGGTCGACCCGCTGCACGTGTCTGCCGCGTACGCCGCGTTCGCCGCCAAGGGCAAGTACTGCCGGCCCACGCCGTTCGAGTACGTCCTCGACACCAACGGCAAGAAGCTTCCCGGCATCGGGCCCGAGTGCAAGCAGGCGCTGAGCGCGGGCGCGGCCAACGCCGTCGCGTACGCGATGAAGAACGTGTTCTCGTCCGGTGGCACCGCCGCCGGTCTCGGCATCGGCCGGCAGGCCTACGGCAAGACCGGCACCACCAACGACGGCGCCGCCGGCTGGTTCACCGGGTACACGCCCGAGCTGGCGACCTCCGTCTCGCTCGCGTCGCCGAAGGGCGCCGCCGCCCAGCGGCTGCGCGGCGCCGATCTCGGGCCGCGGACCGCCTCCGGGTTCGGCAAGGACGCCGCGCCGATCTGGCAGCAGACCATGCAGCGCGCACTCAAGGGCGTAGAGCCGTCCCAGGTGCCGATGCCCCCGCCCAACCTGATGCGCTCAGTGCACGTGCAGGTCGAGCTGCCCGACGTCAAGGGCATGCCCGTCGCCGCGGCGACCGACCTGCTGAAGAAGAAGGGCTTCGAACCCGTCGTCGACCCGACACCCGTCGACTCCACGGAGGCGAAGGGCACGGTCGCCCGCACGGAGCCGGGCGGCGGTCAGGCTCGGCCGGGCAGCAAGGTGACCCTCTTCGTCAGCAAGGGACCGCCGGGCGCCACTCCGACGGCCAGACCGTCGACCTGGCCGACGAAGAAACCCGAGTGCAAGCCGCCGTGGTGCAGACCCTAGGCGCCGGTGAGACGGTCCCGGACCACCGCGGAGACGCGACCGCCGTCGGCCTGCTTGCCGACCCGGCCGAGCACGGCCTTCATCACCACGCCCATCTGCCTCGGTGACGACGCGCCCGTCTCGGCGATCACCTCGTCGACGATCGCCACGAGCTCGTCGTCGCCGAGCTGGCTCGGCAGGTAGTTCTCGAGCACGGTGAGCTCGAGCCGCTCCTGCTCGGCGAGATCGTCGCGCCCGTTCTGCGTGTAGACGTCGGCACTCTCACGGCGCCGCTTGGCCTCGGTGGCCAGCAGCGCGAGCACCTCCTCGTCGCTGAGTCGGCGGGCCGAGTCACCCGCGACCTCCGCGGTGGTGACCGCCGTCAGCGCCATGCGGATGGTGCGGCGCCGGACGTCGTCGCGCGCCCTCATCGCGTCGGTGAGGTCCTGCTGGAGACGATCCTTGAGCGATGTCATTGCGACAGTGTCCCAGGCGTGCCCCGCTACCCGCCGCCCTCCTCCGCTCCGCTCCTCGCTCGCTGGGCGGGTGGACGAGGCGTGCGCTTCGGACCGCTGCGATGCTCACTTTGGAGGACGGCTCGTGTCCTGAGACGATGACGGCATGCGTGCCTCTCGTGCAGTTCCGCTGGGCGTCCTCGGTGCCGGCGCCGCGTGCTTCGCGTACGCCACGCTCGTCGAGCGCAATTCGTTCCGGCTGCGCCGGTGCGAGATCCCGGTGCTCCCGGCGGGGGCACGCCCGCTCAAGGTGCTGCACCTCTCCGACGCGCACCTCACACCCGACCAGCTGCGCAAGATCGAGTGGATGCACGACCTCGCGGAGCTCGAGCCCGACCTCGTCGTCAACACCGGCGACTCGATCTCGCACCCCGAGGCGCTGCCGGCGTACCTGTATGCCGTGGCGCCGCTCCTCGACGTGCCGGGCGTGTTCGTCCTCGGGTCGAACGACAGGTACGCGCCCGTGGCGAAGAACCCGTTGCGCTACCTGCTCCCCGGCGACAAGGGAGTCGAGCTGAAGCGGCCCCAGTCGCTGCCGTGGCGCGAACTCAGCGAGGCCATGACCGCGCGGGGCTGGCTCGACCTGGACAACCGGCGCGGGCGGCTCGAGGTCGGCGGGCTCACCGTGGAGTTCGGCGGCGTCGACGACTCGCACATCGACCTGGACAGGTACGACGACATCGCCGGAGCCGTCGACCCGGCCGCCGACGCCCACCTCGGCGTCCTGCACTCCCCCGAGCCGCGCGTCCTCGACAGGTTCGTCGCGGACGGCTACACGGCGATGTTCGCCGGACACACCCACGGCGGCCAGGTGTGCGTCCCCGGCTACGGCGCGCTCGTCACGAACTGCGGCATCGACCGGGCCAGGGTCAAGGGCCTGTCGCGCTACGGCAACGCCTGGCTGCACGTGTCCGCCGGCCTCGGCACCTCGCCCTACGCGCCGTTCCGGTTCGCGTGCCCGCCCGAGGCCACTCTCGTCACGCTCGTCCCGCACACCTGACTGCGTTGCCCGTACGGCCCGAGCACGACGACGTGTGAAGGGCACCGTCACCACACCATGGTGGTGACGGTGCCCTTCACACGTTCCGGGGACGGCAGGTGGGCTAGCTGCCCGCCCTGGCCGACTCCTTGTTCGCCGAGATCGCGTCGGACGGGTCGTCGTCGTCGACCGACGGCAGCTGGTCGAACAGGTCACTGGACTGCCCACCGAGCAGGGTGGACAGCATCTGCCTGACGTTGGCCAGCTGCGCGTTGATGCTGTCGCGGCGCTGGGCCACGGCGGCGAGCTCGCGCTCGGACTCGGCACGCAGGCGCTCGGCACGGCCGGTCGCCTCGGTGACCATCTCGCGGGCCTTGCGCTGGGCGTCCTCGACGAGACGCTCGGACTTGCCGGTCGCCTCCTCGTAGATCTGCTCGGCGTCGGCACGCGTGCGCTCCGCACGCTCCTGCACGGAGACCAGGTGCGCCTCGGCCGCCTGCGTGCGCTCCGCGAGCGACTGCTCGGCACGCTCGCGGCGCTGGGCGAGGTTCGTCTCGAACTCCGCCGCGGCCTTCGCGGCCTTGGCACGCTGCTTCTCGAAGATCGCCTCGGCCTCACCCTTGCGGCTGGCGGCGTCACGCTTGGCCTGCTCGCGGATCTCCGCGGCCTTCTGCTTGGCCCCGGCGATGACCTCTTCGAACTCGGCCTCGGCCTGGAAGCGCTTCTCCTCGGCGTAACGGTCGGCCTCGTCGCGGACCTTGACCGCCATGCCCTCCGCTTCCTTGCGACACTGCTCGGCGTCCGCCGTCCCGCTCGCGCGGAGCTCGACGGCCTCCTCCTGAGCCATCGTCAGGATCTGTCCGATCCGGGCACCCAGGTCTGCGAACGTCGGCTCCGACGACTCGCCCGAACTCTGCTGGTGCGACTCGAGCTCCTCCACCCGTCGAGCGAGCTCGACGGACTGGCGTCGAGCGACCTCGACGGCCTGGGTGAGCTCGCGGATGCGTTCATCGACCTGCGCGGGTTCGTAGCCCCGGCGGGCCATACGGAACTCGGTGGATGTGTTGCTCATTAGCCTCTTGTCCCTATCGGCGGCGCGTCGAACTGTGGGTCCTCGAAACGGTCCGGGACACTCGATTCGGCTGCGAACAGCCCGGTCGTCCCGGTGGCGGCGAAGCGCCGGCGCGGCCCGTCGCTCCCGCAACGAGCTCCCGGTCGGAGCAGCACCATCAGCTCCAGCGTGTGGTAATGGGGCCAACACCCGGGCACGAGCGTTCGAGGGGCGAGACCCGTGCCCAGTCCCCGAAGATATTACTCGCCGTCCATACCCGCTTACCAGGGGTATGACCCGATCAATCGGGTCAGGCGTGCACTGAATGTCGCTCAGTGTCGCACGGTGCGACGATTGTCAGCGCAACGATGTCACGCGACTCCACCGCCGACACGGCCGCGTCGCCGCGCGACCTCGCCGAACCCGGCAGGACCGCGGAGGGAAACCCCCGCGCAGGCTCCGGACCGCGACCGCTAGACTGCGGAAGGTTTTACACGGGCTGTGGCGCAGCTTGGGAGCGCGCGTCGTTCGGGTCGACGAGGTCGTGGGTTCAAATCCCGCCAGCCCGACGTTGGGTCGTCGTGTTTGCCGCTTGTTGCGGCTGCACCGCGGCCTTTGCGTCTATGTGGGGGGCCCAGCCCCCCACACCCCCCAGGTTCCCTCACACGGAGGAAGCGCGCTCCGGTGGCTGCCTGCTCGCCTTCGGCTTCGCGGCTCTCCGCTCGCCGCTCGCCTTCGCTCGGCTCTCGCTCGCCTTCGGCTTCGCTGATCACCGTTGGTGCCGTTGACGTTCCTTCGAAAGTACGGCGGCGACCAGGCACCCCGTGAGCGGCACCCTCACCGTGTCCAGGCACGGTGAGGGTGCCCCTGACGGGTCCCGGCACGACCCCGCGGTCGTGCCGCGATGCCTCACCTCAACATTGACGCCGTTAGCGGGGGATCGGGCGGCCGGAACTCGGGTTGCGCATCGCGTGGGTGAACCTGAGCCACAGGATCGTGTGGGTCACGGCGCCGAGCAGCAGCATGAACCCGGTCATCAGCAGGGCCGTCCGCGGCGTGGTGGCGACGGCCGCGCGGTCGCCGAGTGCGCGGACCGCGACGTCCTCGCCCTCCTGGTCGAGATCCGCTCCCTCGACCCGGCCCGCGTGCCGTTCGCCGTCGAGCGTCCACGTGCCGTCGCAGTCGACCGACTCGGTCTGGTTGCCGTTGCTGTCGGTGCTGACCGACGTCACGCACCTGGTGACGTGAGCGGTGGTCTCGGCACCGAACACATACGTGACGACCTGCGGCCCGAAGACGATGCACCACCCGATGACCAGCGAGCCCCACACGATCCATGGCGTGAGACGTCGTGCCGACCGGGCCGTCGCGGCGTTCATTAGCCAGGGACTATAACGGCGCCGAACTCTCCCGCACGTACTCCGTCGCGACGCCGAGGCCCTACCGGCCCACCATCAGAGCGGTGACAGCGTTTCGTCAAGGTTCCGCATTCTGCCGCGCGTTCGAAGCAGACGTGTCACATTGGGGAGACCGTCAGCTCTCAAATCGGGGTGGGAGCGGGTCCAATGGCGCGCAAGAAGACGCGTGCAGGTTTCGCTGTACTCGTCGTGTCCACGCTCGTCGCGGTCATGCTGTGGGTCAACGGCGAGACGTTCTGGTTCGGCGTGTTCTTCCTCGTCTACGTCCCCACGCTCGTCGCGTTGTGGTTCGCGTTCTTCACGAAGACCAACTGCGGGGTGATCACCGCAACTCGCGGACGCCCGTGCAAGAACCCGGTACGCGGCCGACTCCGCGGCTGCCGGATCCACAGCAGGGAGAAATGGGCCGTGCAGCTCGCGCGGATCGGGATCACCAGTCCGGCTTCCCGGCTCGGACACAGAGTGGCTCGACAGCGCGGGCCCGAGCCGGCAGCGTCGTCGCGTGAGACGACTGGTCCCGACCGCGAGAAGACGTTATCGACGGAAAGGCCGGTGAAAGAGACCGTCACGTTCGTGTGCACCGTGCTCGGCACGGCGGCGACCATTGTGAGTACTGGTGTCGGGGTCGTGGGCATCCTGTGACGATGACTTCACCGCACGTACTCCGTCGCGGCATCGAGGAGCCAGCGACCGAGGTAGTCGGCGAACGACGCGCGCACCGCCAGGCGGTACGTCGGCACGTCGTCGAGCTGCTGCAGCACGACCTGTGCCTTGGCGAGCATCGTCTGCGCACACCGGCCGGGCGCGAACTCCCGCGGATGCAGGTCGAGCGAGCAGCCGTGCGCGAGGACGTCGCGCGCATGCGGTCCCGCCACGTCGATCGTCGTGCGTTGCGCGGAGACGTCGACCGCGGAAACGTCCTCGCCTCCGGACGCACGCAGCTCGCCGGCGAGCGCGCATTCCAGACGCACGTCCGGCTCTGGGACGTCGGTCACGAGCCACCACCGCGGGCCGAGGCACGACGCCTGCCGCTCCCCGGCGACTGCGAACGCACCGACGCGCTCGGGCAACGCGAGACCAAGGACGTCCTCGAGCCCGCCGAGGTCCCCGTCGCGCGCCACGCGCAGCTCGACCTGCACGCGGAACGGCCACTCGGTGAACGTCACCGACCCCGGACCACCGGTCGCCGCAAGATCCCGTGCGAGGGCATCCAACGGACTCCGCCGCCGCCGTTCCTTGACGTCAGCCGTCACGGCGCTCCCCCTCCGGGTCGTAGAACACCGGCGACGTCACGATCACCGGCACCGCGTCGACGCCATCGACCGCGTACAGGCGTTCGCCGTGCCGCGACTCTCCGCGTTCGACGAGGGCGAGCGCGAACGGTCGGTCGAGCGGCACCGACCAGTAGCTCGACGTCACGTGCCCGGCCATCGGCACGGGCATCGGAGCCGACGGGTCCGCGACCACCTGCGCGCCTTCGGCCACCACGCGGTCGCCGTCGGGCAGCAGGCCCACCAGCTGCCTGCGGTCGTCACGCAGGTTGTCGTCGCGGGCGTACGACCGCCTGCCCACGAACGACTTCTTCTTCGAGACCGCCCACCCCATGCCGAGGTCCTGCGGCGTGACCGTGCCGTCGGTCTCCTGCCCGACGATCGGAAAGCCCTTCTCCGCGCGCAGTACGTGCATCGTCTCGGTGCCGTACGGCGTGATGCCGTACGGCTCGCCCGCGCGCAGCACTGCCTCCCACAGGCCGAGTCCGTGCCACGCGGGCACGTTCACCTCGTACGCCAGCTCGCCAGAGAAGCTGATCCGCATGACCCGCGCGGGCAGGTCGGCGACCTCCGCCTCGCGCACGCTCATGAACGGGAACGCCTCTGCGCTCACGTCGAGGGCGGGTGCAAGCGCGGCGAGCACGTCGCGCGACCGCGGGCCGGCCAGCGCGATCGTCGCCCAGTGGTCGGTCACCGACGTGCACCTCACGTCGAGCTCGGGCCACTCGGTGGACAGCCACTCCTCCAACCAGTCGAGCACCGCCGCGGCGTTGCCTGTCGTGGTCGACATCAGCCACCGGTCCTCGGTCAGCCGCGCGGTCGTTCCGTCGTCGAACACCATGCCGTCGGCGTGACACATGACGCCGTACCGGATCCGGCCGACCTTCAACGTCGAGAACATGTTGGTGTACATGCGATCCAGGAACACACCGACGTCTCGCCCCTGCAGCTCGATCTTGCCGAGGGTCGACGCGTCCATCATGCCGACCGACTCGCGCACCGCCCTGCACTCGCGGCGCACAGCGGTGTCGATGTCCTCGCCGTCGCGCGGCACGTACCACGGGCGCTTCCACTGCCCGACGTCCTCGAACGGCACCTCGTGCGTGACGTGCCACGGCTGCATCGGCGTGACGCGCTCCGGGTCGGCGAGCCCGCCGCGGTCGCGCCCGGCGAGCAGGGCGAACGACACCGGGACGTATGGCGGCCGCCGCGTCGTCGGCGCGAGATCGGCGAGCGGCGTGCCCGTCAGCTCCGCCAGCACGCCGAGCGTGACCGTGCTCGACGTCCGGCCCTGGTCGGCGCCGGTGCCGATCGTCGTGTAGCGCTTGACGTGCTCGGGGCTGCGCATCCCGACGGCGACCGCGCGTTCGACATCGGCGAGCGTGGCGTCGCGCTGCAGGTCGAGGAACGTCCGCTCCGCGGCCGTCTCGTCGCCGGGCACCCGCACCGCGAACAACGCCACCGGCGCAGCCCCCACTCCGTTGGGGTCCCCGGTGGGTGTGCCGGCACCGGCTGGGGTCCCCGGTCGTGCCCCCCACCCCCGCTGGGGACCCCGGCTGGGGTCGGGGCCGCCGGAGACCGCGACGAGATCGCACGCCACCGTCTCGCGGTCGCCCACCACCGTGCCCGACGCGTCGACCGGCGCGACGTGCGCCGCGGCGACTCCGCCGTCGGTGTCGGGGGCGGTGCCGCACACGGCGAAGCCGGTGCGCACCTCGATGCCGCGCTCGCGCAGCCGGTCGACCTCGTCGCCGCCGACGTCCGGTCGCGCATCGACCACCAGGGCGACCCGGACGCCGGCGTCGGCCAGGTCGAGCGCGGAACGCAGCGCACCGTCGTGCGCGCCCGCCACCAGAGCGGCGTCGCCCGCACGGACGCCGTAGCGTCGCGCGTACACCGCCGCCGCACCGGCCAGCATGACACCGGGACGGTCGTTGTCGGGGAAGGCGTACGGGCGTTCGTGCACGCCGGTCGCGTACACCACCTGCTTCGCACGGATGTGCCACAACCGTTGCCGTGCAACGGTTGTGGAGACCACGCCGAGGTGGTCCGTACGGCGTTCGACCGCGACGAAGTAGCCGTGGTCGTACGCACCGACGACCGTCGTGCGGGAGAGTGCACGCGCCTCGGGCAGCGCCGCGACCTCACGAGCGGTCGAGTCGTCGAGCGTCGGAGCGGCGTCGCAGAGCAGCACGCGCCCCCCGCCGTGCGCGACCGCAGTGGCCATGCCGCCGTCACCCGCGCCGACGACGAGCACGTCGCAGTGGGTGTGCACGTGGTCGTGACGTGCCTCGTCCGGCCCGTCGAGCAGCCGCCCCCTGCCCGCGAGCCCGGACGCCCGCAGACCGTCGTACGCCTCGACCACCGTGGCGGCCACCATCGGTTCGCCCACGCCGGACTCGACCTGGACGTACGCGCTCGGCTCCTCGATGCCGATGCCGGCGACACCGCGCGGCCGGCCAGAGTAGATGCCGCGCGCGACCGTGCGCACGCCATTCGCCAGCAGCGCGGACGCAAGCGTGTCGCCGACGTACGCCGGGTACGTGACGCCGTCGAACGTCACGGTGATCGGCCGCGACCGGTCGATCCGACCGCCGCCCGCCGCGAGTCTCGTGCCGCTCATGCCGGATCCCCGATCGGCCGCGGGTCGCGTATCTCGTTCGTCACCGTGTGCCGCTCGACGCTGAACCACTGTCGGCAGCCGGCGGTGTGCACCCAGCGCTCGTGGAACCAGCCCTCGGGGTTGGCGCGGACGAAGAGGAACTCGGCCCAGGCGGCGTCGTCGAGTGCGTCCGGGTCGGTCGGGTACGCGACACCGGCCTCGCCTCCGTTGCGGAACTCGGTCTCGTCGCGTGGCCCGCACCACGGGCACGGCAGGAAGAGCACTGACGGGCCTCCTAGTGCGCCACGGCCGCGGCGCCGTGCTCGTCGATGAGCGCGCCCGTACGGAACCTGTCGAGCGCGTACGGCTCGGCCAGCGGATGGGGCCGGCCGTGCGCGATCGTGTCGGCGTAGACCCAGCCCGCGGCTGGCGTCGCCTTGAAGCCGCCGGTGCCCCAGCCGCCGTTGACGTAGAGCCCTTCGATCGGGGTGAGCCCGAGGATCGGCGACGCGTCGGGGCACACGTCGACGATGCCCGCCCAGGTGCGCAGGACGTGTGCGCGCGCGAAGATCGGGAACAGCTCGAGCGCGGCGGAGAGCTGGCGCTCGACGACGTGGAACGAGCCGCGCTGCCCGTAGCCGTTGTACCCGTCGACGCCGGCGCCGAGGACGAGCTCGCCCTTGTGCGCCTGGCTGACGTACACGTGCACGGCGTTGGACATGACGACGGTGTCGAGCACCTGTTCCAGGATCTCGGACACCAGTGCCTGCAACGGATGGCTCTGGATCGGCAGCCGCAGCCCGACCATGTCGCCAAGCACCGTGGTGTGCCCCGCGGCGCACAGGGCGACCCGTCCCGCGGCGATGGGCCCACGGGTCGTCTCGACCCCGGTGACGCGGTCGCCGTCGACGGAGATGCCCGTCACCTCGCAGTCCTGGACCAGCTGCACGCCGCGCTCGTACGCGGCGCGCGCGAAGCCCCAGGCGACGTAGTCGTGCTTGGCGATGCCCGCGCGCGGCTGGTACGTCGCACCGTGCACGGGGTAGCGGACGTCGCGCGAGGCGTCGATGATCGGGACGAGCTTCTTCACCTCGTCGGGCTCGAGCCATTCGGCGTCGACGCCGTTGAGCCTGTTGGCATTGACGCGTCGCTTCGCCTCGCGGACGTCGCCGAGGCTGTGCGCGAGGTTGAGCACGCCCCGCTGGCTGAACGCGAGGTCGTAGCCGAGGTCGTCCTCCAGGCCCTCCCACAGCGTCAGCGCGTGCTCGTAGATCGCCGCGCTCTCGTCCCAGAGGTAGTTGGACCTGATGATCGCGGTGTTCCTGGCCATGTTGCCGCCGGCGAGCCAGCCCTTGTCGAGCACGGCCACGTCGGTGATGCCGTGGTTCTTCGCGAGGTAGTACGCGGTCGCGAGGCCGTGCCCACCGGCGCCGACGATGACGACGTCGTACGTCCGCTTCGGCTCGGCGTCACGCCAATGCGCGACATCGTGGCGCGGCGGAACGTATGGCTCACTCCAAGCTGCGTTATCCCAAGAAATGATCATCGATGTACTTCTCGCCCTCATCGGAGAAGAAGGTGACCACGTTGGCGCGGCCCTGCTCGCGCAGCCGCTTCGCCGCCACGAGGTGGGCACCGGAGCTGGGCCCGACGAACATGCCGTGCTCGCGGGCGATCCGGCGCATCTCGGCGACGGCGGCGTCGCTGCTGACCGAGACGTACTCGTCGATCTCGTCGCGATGCCGCTCGACGATGCCGGGGACGAAGCCGTCGGCGATGCCCTCGATCAGGTGCTTGCACACCTCGCCGCAGAGGATGGTGCACGACTCGTCGGGCTCGAGCGCGACCACGCGGCAGTCCGGGTTGACCGCGCGGAGTCCCTGGCCGACGCCGATGACCGTGCCACCGGTGCCGATTCCGCACACGACGGCGTCGGGGATCACGCCCTGCGGCAGCTGTTGCAGGATCTCCCGCGCCAGCCACTCGCGGTTCTCCTCGACGTTCCACTCGTTGTCGAACTGCTGCGGCGCGTAGTAGCCGGGCTGCTCGCCGAGCTCCCGCGCCAGCGCCAGCGCGTCGTTGACGTGGAAGTCGCCGATCGATCGCACCTCCGCGCCGAACGCGCGCGAGATCGCCGTCCGTTCCGCGCTCATGCCGTTGGGCATCACGACGAGCATGCGGTAGCCCTTGACCGCCGCCACCATGCTCATCGCGTTGCCGGTGTTGCCGCTACTGGCCTCGACGATGGTGTCGCCGGGCCTCAGCAGGCCTTCCTGCTCGCCGCGCTCGATCAGGTACTTCGCCAGCCGCGCCTTGATGGAGCCGGAGGGGTTGAGGAACTCCAGCTTCACCCACACGCCCTCGATGTTCACCAGCGGCGTGTCGCCGATGGCGTCGAGAACGCTCGCCGACGTGGTCGCCCCTGCCGTCACCAGCCCTGTCATCGCCATCACCCCAGCGTCCTAGCCACGTAGCCGGGACATCTCGGCGTCGAAGAGCGGCTCGGCCGCGACGCGGGCGGACACCCGGCGATCGAAGTATCCGATCTCGACGGTACTGCCGATCGTCGTGTACGTCGCGGGCAGCCAGGCGTACGCGATGCCGTGACCGAGCGTGTAGCCCCAGCCCGCGCTCGTGACGTATCCGACGCGCTCGTCACCGGAGTACACCGGCTCCTTGCCCATGACGACCTCGTCGCCCGTCACCAGGCAGGTGAGCCGACGCTCCACCGCCTCGGGGTCGCGGCCGGCGAGGGCCGCTCTGCCGACGAAGTCGGGCTTGTCCATCCGCACCGCGAAGCCGACGCCCGCCTCGTACGGGTCGTGCTCCCAGGTCATGTCGGTGCCGAACGACCGGTAGCCCTTCTCCAGCCGCAGCCCGTTGAACGCCGCACGTCCGCCCGCGATGACGCCGTGCTCCTGGCCGGCGTCCCACAGCGTGTCCCAGAGCCTCAGGCCCATGTCCGCGGTGGTGTAGAGCTCGTAGCCGAGCTCGCCGACGTACGACAGCCGCAGCGCGGTGACCGGCACCATGCCGAGGTAGGTGTGCCTGCCGCGGAAGTAGCGGAGCCCCTCGTTCGAGAAGTCGTCACGCGAGAGCGACTGGACGAGGTCGCGTGCGCGTGGTCCCCACACGCCGATGCAGCAGGTCTCGGCAGTAGTGTCGCGGACGACAACGGAACCGTCCGCGGATGCGAGCCGGCGCAGCCGGTCGAGGTCGAGGTTGCCGTTCGCACCGAGCTGGAACAGCCGCGGACCGAGGCGCGCGACCGTGACGTCGCTGCGGATGCCCCCGGTCTCGTCGAGCAACAGCGTGTACGTGACCGCGCCGACGGACTTGTCCATCTTCCCGGTGGTGACGTGGTCGAGGAACGCGAGTGCGCCGGGGCCGGACACCTCCAGGCGCTTGAGCGCGGTCATGTCGTACAGGGCGACGCGCTCGCGGGTGACCTGGGCCTCGGCGGCGGCGATCGGCGACCAGTAGCGCACGCCCCAGTCGTCGGGCACGGGCACGTCACGGCCGTCGACGAGTCCGGCGTTGGCCTCGTACCAGTGCGGACGCTCCCAGCCGTTCGCCTCGAGGAACACCGCCCCGAGCTCCTGCTGGCGTGCGTGGAACGGGCTGGTGCGCAGCGGTCGCGGGTCCTCCATCGGCTGCAACGGGTGCAGGATGTCGTACACCTCGACGAAGTTCTGGCAGTCGCGGGCGAGCAGGTAGTCGGGCGCGAGCTGGTGCTTCTCGAACCTGTTGACGTCGCACTCGTGCAGGTCGATCGACGGCACGCCGTCGACGAGCCACTCGGCCATCGCCCTCGCGACGCCGGCCGAGTGCGTGACCCAGACGGCCTCGGCGACCCAGAAGCCGCGGACGTCAGGCGACTCGCCGAGCAGCGGCATGTTGTCCGGCGTGAACGAGAACACGCCGTTCATGCCGTCGTCGACCTTGGCGTCACCCAGCGCCGGCAGCAGGCGCATCGACTCCGCCCACGCGGGCTCGAAGTCCTCCGCGGTGAAGCGCAGCACGCTCGGCATGACCTCCGCGTCGTCGTACGCGACGAGGTCGTCGGCCGACAGCGGCATCGGGCGGTGCCCGTAGTAGCCGACGCCGACCTGGTCGCCGCGCTCGCGGTAGTAGAGATCGTGGTCCTGGTGCCGCACGATCGGCCGTACGCTCTCCGCGGTCTGCCCCGCGAGCGCCGGCACCGGCGACGTCCACGCGAACTGGTGACCGAGCGGCGTCAGCGGCAGGGTCATGCCGACCATCCGCGTGACCTTCGGGCCCCAGATGCCCGCGCAGCACACGACGATGTCCGCGCGGAGGTCGCCGTGGTTGGTCCGCACGCCGGTGACCCGTCCGCCCTCGGTGAGGACGTCGAGCACCTCGTGCCGTTCGAGGAACCGGGCGCCGCGCTCCCGCGCGCGCCCGGCCTGCGCCTCGACCGCGCGGACGGCCTTGAAGATCCCGTCGGTCGGCGTCAGCAGCCCGCCGAGCACGACGTCGCCGTCGAGCAGCGAATGCAGCCGCACGCACTCGTCGGTGTCGACGACGCTCGCCTCGACCCCCCACGACCGCAGCCAGCCGTACCGCCGGTGCAGCTCGGCGAGCCGCTCCGGCGTGGTCGCCACCTCCAGCCCGCCCACCGGCAGGTAGCACGGCTCGCCGTCGAGGAAGAGCGACGACGCCTTCTCGACGGTGTACCTGGCGAGGTCGGTCATCGCCTTGGACCCGTTGCACTGGAACACCAGACCCGGCGCGTGCGAGCTCGACCCGCCGGTGGCGTACAGCGGTCCCTGGTCGACAACGGTGACGTCGGTGCATCCGCGCGCGGTGAGCTCGTCGGCGAGCGCGGCACCGACCACGCCGGCACCGATGACGACGATCGCGGGAGAGGTCATGGCAGCTCCGCAGAGTTTCTTCATACGCAACGAGCGGCGTATACCGCAACACGAGACAGCGTGACCCCGCACCCGTCACGTGTCAAGGGACGCTGCTCCTGGGCGCAACACACGCCGGTCCGACCATCGCGACCGCACCCGTGAGGGGCACCCCGACCGGACCAGGGCACGGTGAGGGCGCCCTTCACGGGTGCGGACGCACGCGGTCCCCCTCCGGGTCGGTGCTCGGTCTGGGAGGCTGGCGGGCGTGAACCTCCGTTCGGTCGACGAGTTCGAGGGGCAGCGGTCGCGGCTGTTCGGGATCGCGTACCGGATGCTCGGCTCCGCCGAGGAGGCGGAGGACGTCGTGCAGGACGCCTTCCTGCGGTGGGACGGCGCCGAGCGCGACGCGATCGTCGCGCCGTCGTCCTGGCTCGCGAAGGTCGTCACCAACCTCAGCATCAACCGACTGACCTCGGCGCGGGCGCGCCGCGAGCAGTACATCGGGCCCTGGCTGCCGGAGCCGGTGCTCACCAGCGACGGCGCGCTCTGGCCGGACGACGAGGCCGAGCAGCGCGACTCCGTCTCTCTCGCGCTGCTCACGCTGCTCGAACGGCTCACACCGACGGAGCGCGCCGTGTTCGTCCTGCGTGAGGCGTTCGCGTACTCGCACCGGGAGCTCGCGGAGATCCTCGAGCTGTCCGAGGCCAACTGCCGGCAGCTGCACCACCGCGCGACGCGACGGCTCGGCGAGTCGCCACCGCGATTCCGTCCCGACACCGACCAGTGGCATCGCCTCGTCGAACGGTTCCTGACGGCCGCGCGCGACGGTGACATGAGCGCGCTCGAGGACGTCCTCACCGCCGATGCCGTGGCGGTGGGGGACGGCGGCGGCAAGGCGACGGCGGGCACGCGGCCGGTCCTCGGTCGCACGCGCGTCGCACGCCTGCTCGTCGGGCTGCTCAGGAAGTACGCCACCACCCAGATGGAGCTCACGTTCGCCGAGGTCAACGGCCAGGCCGCGATCCTCGCCTGGCACCGCGCGACGCTGGCGGGCGTCATGGTGCTCGAGATCGCCGACGGCGCGGTCAGGGCGACCCGCACGGTCACCAATCCCGAGAAGCTCGGCTACCTCGCCATGCAGCTGTCACATTCCGAGGTGCCGTCCGGTTCATAACGGGTGAGAGCGGCAATCCCGGAGGACGAACCGTGCGCAAGACGATCCTGGTCACCGGCGGCACCGGCGTGCTCGGCCGTGTCGTCGTGGAGCGGCTGCTCGACGCCGGCCACACGGTACGGCTCGCCAGCAGGCGGGAACGGCCGCCGGGCACCTCGTCACGGGCCGAGTGGTGCACCGTCGACTACCGCAGTGGCACGAGTCTGGCCGCCGCCGTCGATGGCGCGGACACCGTCGTCCTCTGCACGTCGAGCTTCGGCGCCGACGTGGACCGCACGGTGGTCGAGGCGGCAGCCGCGAACGGCAGTTCGCACGTCGTCTACGTCTCGATCGTCGGTGTCGACCGGGTCCCGTTCGCCTACTACCGCCGCAAGCTCGCCAGCGAGCGGATGATCGAGCGCTCGGAACTGCCCTGGACCGTGCTCCGTGCCACGCAGTTCCACGATCTCGTCAGGGGACTGTTCATCGCCGGCGCTCGGGCTCCCGTCATGCCGGTGCCGGCCTTCCACGTCCAGCCGATCGACGTCTCCGAGGTCGGTGCCCGGCTCGCCGAGCTCGCCGTCGCGCCACCCGCCGGCCGGGTACCGGACATGGGCGGGCCGACGATCCACCACTTCCGCGACCTCGCCCACCGGTACCTCGAGGCGACCGGACGGCGCAGGCGCGTCGCGGCGTTGCGCCTGCCCGGCAAGACGTTCCGCCGCTTCGCCGCCGGAGAACACCTCGCACCCGACCACGCCGTCGGCACGATCACGTTCGAGCAGTACCTAAGGAGCGCACGATGACAATGGCACGATGGCTGCGGGCCGGGCTTGTCTTCCTCACGGTCACGCAGCTCGCGACCGGCGGCTGGCAGCTCATCTTCCCCCGGTCGTTCTTCACGTCTGGGCCGTTGCCGACCAACCCGTGGGTGGCGATGCTCCCGCCCTACAACGAGCATCTGATGCGTGACGTCGGTGCGCTGAACCTCGCGCTCGCCGTGGTCTTCGTGGCCGCCACGGTCGCCATGGAACGCCGCCTCGTGCTCGTCGCGCTGACGGCGAACCTGACGTTCACCGTCGCGCACTTCACCTTCCACGCCACGCACCTGCACGGCTTCGACCTGGGCAACGCGATCGGTCAGACGATCGCCCTCGGCTTCGGCGTCGTGCTACCGGTGGTCCTGCTGGTCCTCGCGGTACGCCTGCCGCGTCGTTAGCCGTACCGGCACCGTCATTCCCGGCGGTGCTTGCACTCGATGACACGAGACGGAAGCTTCGCGGCGATGGAGCTGCGCCAACTCAGGTACGTCGTCACGGTCGCCGAGGAAGGCACGTTCCGTCGCGCCGCGGAACGGCTGCAGGTCACCCCGCAGGCGCTCAGCCAGCAGGTCGGCCGCCTCGAACGCGACCTCGGCACCGAGCTGTTCCTGCGCACCGCACACGCCGCCGAGCCGACGGACGCCGGACGCGCGCTCGTCGAGCAGGCGCGCCGGGTGCTCGCCGAGGCGACGCACGCGGAGTCCGTCGTCGCGCAGGCGGCACGCGGGGAGCTCGGCAGGATTCGGGTCGGCTTCGTCAGCTCGGCCGCGCTCGGCGTCATGCCGCGCATCGTCCTCGCCATGCAGCGGTCCTGGCCGGGGCTGCGGATCGAGCTCGAGGAGTCGGTCTCCGGCCGGCAGCTCGACGACGTCGCCGCGGGCAGGCTCGACGCCGGGATCGTCCGCGAGGTCACCAGCGCGCCTGGGTTGCGGGTCACGCCGCTGCTGCGCGAACGCCTGGTCGTCGCCGTCCACCGCTCGCACCCGCTCGCGAAGCGCAGGACCGTCCGCCTGCGCGAGCTCGGCAGCGAGCGGTTCCTCGCGTTCCCGCGCCGCCAGGTCTCCCGGCTGTACGACCACATCGCGGCGCTGTGCCACCGGGCCGGTTTCCACCTGGAGCCGGCGCAGGAGGCGATCCAGTTCCCCACCCTGCTCGGCCTCGTCGCCGCCAACATGGGCGTCACGATCGTCCCGGACTCCATGCGCGCCCTGCGCCTGCACGGCCTGCGCTACCTGGAGCTCGACGACAGGGAGGCGTCGTCGACGGTCTCGGTGGTCAGCCGGCCGGACCGGGAGCAGAGCCCTGCCCTGCGCAGGTTCCTCGAGACCGCGTCGGCCGTCGCCCCGAGCTGAGGATCGGCCGAAGGACCGAACGACGTCGGTCGGACGACGGAGGTCGCGGCCACCGTCGCCGGCGCATCGTGAGGACATCACGATGCGGAGGCTCACATGATCATGTCGACGCGACGGCCTTGGGTGCTCTCTCTGTTCGCCTCGCTGGCCGCGGCGTCCGTCGCCGTGACCTGGCTGGCGGCGCCGGACACCTATCCCTACGGGTCGGGGGACAACGTCAGAGCGGGCGTCAACCATCTGATCGAGCGCGCACCGGCCTCGGCGATGTTGCTGACGTTCGCCGCGGTGGGGATCCTGCTGACGGTCATCGCCCTGCGGGGCGGCGCGAGCCGAGCGGCTCTTCGGGTCGCCGGCGCCGGCGCCGGCGCGGAGACGCTGTTCTTCGCGTTCGTCATGGCCGACGGCTCGATCATGTCGAGCTTGGGGTACGTCGCCGCCCTGACCGCGCCGGTCGGCGTCGCCGTGGTGGTGGTGCTGGCCTGCCGGAGATGGCGTCCTGCCGGACTCGTGGTGGTGTCGCTCCTGCTGGTCCTGGGCGCCGCCGGGTTCGCGTCAGGGGCTCTGAACACGTTGGGCGAGGCCGTCGCCACCTACCTGGGCAGCTTCACGAGTGACCCCGAGGGCTACTACGTCCGCATCGTCTGGTCGTGGGGTATGGCGGCCGCGGCGGCATGCTGGGCGTGGACAGCGGTCGCGTCGCTGCTCAGGCTGCAGTCGCACGACCGGGCCGCGGAGGCGTCGGCATCATGGGCGAGGCCGGCATCAGTACGACGGTGGGGCCGGGTGGTCACCATCGCCGCGGCGCTGGGTCCCGTCCCCTACGGTCTGGCCCGGTTGACCTGGCTGACGCCGTGGCCGCTCGGCGGCCCCGGCGTCGACGAGCTCGTGATATCCATGAGCTTGGACGCGGCCACGAGGCTTCGGGGGAGCTTGTTCGCGCTCCCCTGTGCCCTGGGCGTGATCCTGACCCTCGGGCTGATCAGCCGCTGGGGCGAGGTCTTCCCCCGGTGGGTCCCGGTCCTGAGCGGACGCGCCGTCCCGGTGAGGCTGGCGGTCGTCCCCGGCACGCTGATGGCGGCCGTCATCACCATCTCCGCACCCGGCTTTCTGCTGGGTTCCATCGAGTCGGGCGACCCGCGCGAGGTCGCCTACAGCTTCTTCGGCATGCCCTTCCCCGTCTGGGGTCCGTTACTGGGCGCCGCAGTGTTCGCCTACTGGCTGCGACGGACCCGAGAGCCGGCCGCTCCGGTCACCGCTGCCGGCGCATCGTGAGGGCACCACGATGCGGGAGGCACACATGATCACGTCGACTCCACGCTCACCAGCAGCCGAGCCGGCACCGCGCGGGCGGCTCGTCCACCTGCCGGCACTGATCGCCATCTGGGCGGCCGCGCACACGCTGTTCGGTGTGTGGTGGCTCGTACACCCGGCCGCCCGGCCGTTCCAGCGCCACGAGGGTCCCGAGGCGCCGTCGGCTCTTCCCGTTCCCGCTGTGGGGCGCGACGCTCGGCCTGGCGACCCTGGCGTACTACTACCGGCGCCGCGGCCGCTGCCGGGTCTGCACCGCGGCGTGACGGCCGGCCGTGCGGTCAGGACCTCGGCGGGAGCCAGGTGCGCCAGGCGTCGGGATGCGCCTCGACCCACTTCTTCGCGGCCTCCTCGTTCGAGAGGCCGTCGACGGCGATCGACCTGGCGACCTCGTTCTGGTCGTCGTTGGTCCACCGGAACTTCTTGATCAGCTGGTACGCGGCGTTGTCGTCCTCGGCGAACTCCGCGCTCACGATCTTGTCGAGCTTCAGCTCCGGGTAGTCGCAGTCGACCTTCTGCGGGTCGGCGTCACAACCGGTCTCGTACGGCGGCAGCTTCACGTGCGCGAGCTTCATGTCGGAGAAGAACCAGTGCGGCTCGTAGAAGTAGCCGAGCATCGGCTTCTTGCCACGCTCGGCCTGCCGGAAGCCCTGGATGAGCGCGGCCTCGCTGCCCGCGTACACCACCTTGTAGTCGAGCTCCAGGTTCTGCACGAGCGCGGCGTCGTTGGTGACGAACGCGGGATCGCCGTCGAGCAGCTGGCCCTTCTGCCCCGACTCCGACGTGCGGAACAGCTTCGCGTACTTGTTCAGGTTGCGGTAGTCGAGGATGTCCGGGTACTTCTTCACCATCCACGGTGGGACGTACCAGCCGATCTGACCAATGTTGCCGGTCCAGCCGGCCTCGACCGCGACCTTCTGCTCCTTGATGTAGCGCTGCTTGAGGTCGTCGTGGCCCCAGTTCTCCAGGATCGCGTCGACCTCACCCGTCGCGAAGCCCTGCCACGCCACCTCCTCCTTGAGGTTCTTCTGCGTGACGATGCAGCCGAGCTCGTGCTCGGCGATGTACGACACGACCGCGGCGTCGGCGTAGTAACCCACCCAGTCGTTGATCGCGAGGTTGAGCTGGCAGTCGGCGGCGTTCGGCGGTGTCACCTCCGACACCTTCGTGCCGATGCAGCCGGTCGCGGCCAGCGCGACCGCCGCGAGCAGGGCGACGATCCTCGTCATCACACACCTCCGGGACGTGCGCTCGCGCGGGCCGCGGCTCGTTGCGTGATCCGGTCGAGCATGATGCCGAGCAGCACGATCGCGATGCCGGCCGCGAGTCCCTTGCCGTACAGCTCGAGCTGGGAGAACCCGGCGACGACGTCGTAGCCCAGCGCACCGGCACCGACGAGACCGCCGACCACCACCATCGACAGGACGTAGATGAGGCCCTGATTGGCGGCGAGCGTCAGCGCGCGGCGGGTCATGGGCAGCTGCACCTTGGTGATGGTCTGCCAGGTCGTCGAGCCCGCCGACTTCGCGGCCTCCATGACACTCGCGGGTACCCCGCGGATGCCGTCGGCCACCAGCTTGATGCTCACCGGCGCGGCGTACGCCACGGCCGCCACGATCGCCGTGAACCTCGTCGCACCGAACAGGCCGAGGAACGGCACGAGGTAGACGAACGCGGGCATCGTCTGCAACGCGTCGAGCACCGGACGCACCACCTGGTCGAGCCTGGCGCTCCTGCCCATCGCGACGCCGACGACGACGCCGAACAGCATCACGATGACCGTCGCGACCAGGCTCGCCGCGAGCGTCACCATCGAGTCGCCCCACAGGCCCGTCACGAGGATCAGGGCGAGGCACCCGGCCGCGACGATCACGGCGCGGATGCCGGCGAGCGCGAAGGCGATGGCCAGGATCGCGAGAGCCGTGACGAACCAGGGGGACCCGCCGAGCAGCGCCTGCAGCGGGTTGAGCAGGGCGTACGTGACGGCGTCCTTGACGGCGGTCGTGACGCCGGCGAGGTTCTCCTGGATCCAGGTGACGACGGCGGTCGTGACGTTCACGATCCCCGTGCCGAGGTCGAGCGAGAACCGCACCGGTCCGACGTCGACCTCGCTCGGGAAGCGCGCCGACCACAGGTACGTGCGCGACTGCCAGATCGCCCAGATCACCGCGGCGGCGCCGACCCCGAGGATCACCCGGCGCCTGCGGAGGTGGCTCGCGTCCGCCCGCCGGACGCGCTCGGTGCGGCGGCTCGCCGCCGTCGTCACGCGGTCGAGCACGATCGCGATGACGACGATCGCCAGCCCCGCGTTGAACGCCGTGCCGACGTCGAGCGCCTGCAGCGCGTTGATCACCGTCTGGCCCAGGCCGGGCGCCGCGATCAGCGCGGCGATGGTCGCCATCGACAGGGCCGCCATCATCGTCTGGTTGACGCCGACGACGATCGTCTGCCCCGCCAGTGGCAGCTGCACCTTCAGGAGCTTCTGCCAGCGGGTCGCACCGAGCGACGTGGTCGCCTCGAGCGCCGCCGGCGACACCGTGCGGATGCCGTGCGCGGTGATGCGGATGACCGGCGGCAGCGCGTAGATCAGCGTCGCGATCGTCGCCGCGGCGGGACCGATGAGGAAGAACAGGGTGAGCGGCGCGAGATAGACGAACGTCGGCATCGTCTGCATGAAGTCGAGTACCGGGGTGACCACCCGCTCGATACCCTTGCGCAACCCCGCCAGCACGCCGAGCGGGATGCCGATGAGGAGCGCGAGCACGACCGCCGCGATCGTCAGGCTCAGCGTGTACATGCTGTCCTCCCACAGGCCCTGCAGGCCGAGGAAGGTGAAGCCGACGGCGGCGAGGATCGCCATGCGCACGCCGGCGAGGGCGTACGCGAGCCAGGTCGCGATCGCGACGACGCCGAGCCAGCCGATCACCGGCACCGGACGACCGTAGGCGGGACGCGCGAGCAGGTCCTGCAGCAGCGAGACGAACGCGTCGATCGCGGCGCGGATGGCGTCGAAGAAGTATGCGAACACGGGGCTCGTGGCGCGGCTCGCGTCGACGGTCGAGCGCAGGTCGTTGAGCCACCCGTGCACCGTCGTCAGCTGCGCGGGCTCGAGAGCGAGCGTGAACCTGTTGCGCAGCACCGCCCACAGCACGATCCACGCGACGATCACGCCGGCGACGAGCCACCGGGTCCTGACCCGTCGCAGTCCCCGCCCGCCGGTCGCCACCGTGGCGGTCGCCATCACGCGTCCTCGGCGACCACGACGCGCAGGATCTCGTCGTCGTCGACGACACCGAGCAGCGTGCCGTCCTCGACGACCCGTACGGGCGCGTCGGCGGCGAGGACGGCGGGTGCCGCCGCACGGATGACCTCGTCGGGCCCCATCTCCGGGCCGTCGAGGCGGTCGTCCTCCCTCGGCTCGCGCATCACCCATCGCAGGGTGAGGACGTGCGACTTCGGCACCTCGCTCACGAAGTCGCGTACGTAGTCGCCCTGCGGCGCACCGACGACCTCGTCGGGACGGCCCACCTGCACGACCTCGCCGTCGCGCATGATGAGGATGCGGTCGCCGAGCCTCAGCGCCTCCTGCAGGTCGTGGGTGATGAACACCATCGTCTTGCCGACCTCGTGGTGCAGGCGGATGACCTCGTTCTGCATGTCGCGCCTGATCAGCGGGTCGAGCGCGGAGAACGGCTCGTCGAAGAACAGCACCTTCGGGTCGACCGCGAGCGCCCTGGCCAGGCCGACGCGTTGCTGCATGCCGCCGGACAGCTGGTCGGGGTACGAGTCCTCGTTGCCGGACAGCCCGACGAGGTCGACCACCTCCTTGGCCTTGGCCAGCCGCTCCGCCTTGCCGACACCACGGATCTCCAGCCCGTACGCCACGTTGTCGAGCACGCGCCGGTGCGGGAGCAGTCCGAAGTTCTGGAACACCATCGCGAAGGTGTGCCTGCGTAGCTCACGCAACCGCGCCTCGGACGCCCCGCGCACGTCCTCGTCGTCGAGGCGCATCGCGCCCGCGGTCGGCTCGACGAGGCGGGTGAGGCAACGGACGAGCGTGGACTTGCCGGAGCCGGACAGCCCCATGACGACGAAGACCTCGCCCGGCGCCACGTTGAACGTGACGTCCTTCACCGCGCTGACGCAGCCGGTGCGCTCGCGCAGCTCGTCTCTGGCCAGGTCGGCCTCCGCGCTGCCGGGGATGCGTTCCGGGTGCGGGCCGAACACCTTCCACAGCCCCTCGACGTGCAGCGATGCCCCAGACGCCTCACGGCGCGGACGCTCGGTTTCCACTGTGGGCACGGCCATGTCAGACGCCCTTCACGAGATCGGCGGCCCGTTCCCCGATCATGAAGACTGCGATCATCGGGTTGACCGTCGGCATGGTGGGGAAGATCGAGGCGTCTGCGACCATCACGCCGTCGACGCCGCGGAGCCTGAGGTCCGGCGTGACGACCGCGAGCCGGTCGTCGTCCGCGCCCATCCGGCACGTGCCGGCGGGGTGGTAGACGGTGTGGTGCGACCGCCGGACGAACTGCTCGAGGTCGGCGTCGTCGACGACGTCGGGTCCCGGTGCGATCTCGCGCGCGATCCAGTCGCGGAACGGCGCGGTGGCCGCGACCTCCCGCGCGATCCGCACGCCGTCGACGAGCGTGCGCGCGTCGTAGCCGCCGGGATCGCTGAGGTAGCGGAAGTCGAGCGCCGGCTTGTCGTCCGGGCTCGCGGACGTGAGGGACAGCCGCCCGACACTGCGCGGGCGCGGGATGTTCGGCGTCATGCCGAACCCGTGCTCGGGCACCGGGTAGCCGAGTCGTTCGGTGTTGACCGTGAACGGGATCATGTAGAGGTGGAACATCAGGTCGGGCGCGGTCTCCTCCGTGTCGCGCCTGACGAACAGCCCGGCGTCGGACTGCATGACCGACGGCTCCGGCACCGGTCGTGACGCCTCCCACAGCACCAGCGCCTCGGGATGGTCGAGCAGGTTCTCGCCGACGCCCGGCAGGTCGACGACCGGCTCGATGCCGAGGCCGTCGAGCTCACCAGCGGGCCCGATGCCGGAGAGCAGCAGGAGGCGCGGGGTGTCGACGGCTCCGGCGGCGAGCACCACGGTGCCGCCGGGCGCGAGCGGGACGGTGTACTCCCCGCCCGTCGTCGAGGACCTGACCCGTACGCCGGTCGTCCGGCCCTCGTCGGTCTCGAGACGCACCGCGCGGGTCTCGAGGAGCATCGTGAGGTTGTCCCTGTCGAGCACGCCGTGCAGGTACGACACCGACGACGACGACCGCACACCCGACGCCGGGTCGTAGCCGACCGGCAGGTATCCCGCGCCCTCGACGAACGGCGCGGCGTTGAAGTCGGTGACGAGCGGCACGCCCAGCGCGGTGCCGCACGACGACACGAAGGCGTCGCACAGCGGGTTGTGGTGCACGTCGTCGACGGGCTGGAAGCGGTTGAGCAACCGCTCGCCGTACGGTTGCATGTCGGCGGGCGACCAGCCCTTCGCGCCCGCGGCCACCCACGCGTCGAAGTCGCCGGGCATCGGACGGAGGCTGATCATCGTGTTGTGCGACGAGCAGCCGCCGAGCACCCGGGCGCGCGCGTGCCTGATGTGGCTGTTGCCGTGCGGCTGCTCGACGGTGCCGTAGTCGAAGTCGAGCTCACCGCCGAGGAGGTCGAGCCAGCGGCTCAGCTGGAGTACGCGCTGGTCGCCGACATCGCTCGGGCCCGCCTCGATCACGCAGACCCGGCGCTCGTCGTCGACCAGACGCCGCGCGACGACCGCACCCGCCGTACCGCCACCGACCACGATGACGTCGTAGTCGTGCTGCCTCAATTTTCACCCTCCCGGTCGGTCAGCCCCCGTCGACCTCCGCCTTCTCGCCGGCGCCGAACCAGTGGTCCGGCTTCACGTCGAGACGTCGCCAGACGTGCTTGGGCTCGAGGTACTCGGCGAGCCCGGTGGGCCCGAGCTCGCGACCGAACCCCGACTGCTTGAATCCGCCCCACTCCGCCTGCGGGACGTAGGGGTGGTAGTCGTTGATCCAGATGGTGCCGTGCCGCAGGGCGCGTGCCATCCGCTCCGCCCTGGCGTCGTCGCCCGTCCACACGCCGCCGGCGAGCCCGTACCGCGTGTCGTTGGCGATGCGGACGGCGTCGTCCTCGGTGCGGAACGTCTCGACGGTGAGCACCGGACCGAACGACTCCTCCTGGGTGACCGACATGCCCGCGTGGCAACCATCGAGGATCGTCGGCGGGTAGTAGAAGCCGCTCGCGAGCTCGGGATCGTCGGGACGACGACCGCCGCACCGCAGGAGCGCGCCCTCGGCGAGGCCGGCGGCGACGTACTGCTCGACCTTCGCGAGATGGGCGGCGGAGATGAGCGGACCAGTTTCCGCGCGCTCGTCGAACGGCCCGCCCAGCCTGATGTTCCCGGCTCGCCTGACGAGCTCGTCGACGAACGTGTCGTGCAGGCTCTCCTCGACGATCAACCGCGCACCGGCCGAGCAGACCTGGCCGGAGTGCAGGAAGACGGCGGTGAGCGCGAAGTCGACGGCTGTCTCGAAGTCGGCGTCGGCGAACACGACGTTGGGGTTCTTGCCGCCGAGCTCCAGCGCGACCTTCTTGACGCCCGCGGCCGCGGTCGCCATGATCCGCTGTCCCGTCGCCAGGCCGCCGGTGAACGACACGAGGTCGACGCCGGGATGCTCGACGAGCGCCGCGCCCGCGTCACCGCCGGCGCCGAGCACGAGGTTGGCCACACCGGGCGGCAGCCCGACCGCCTGCAGGATGCGGGTGAGCAGGATCGCCGACGAGGGTGTCAGCTCGCTGGGCTTGAGGCAGAACGTCGCGCCGGCCGCGAGCGCGGGTGCGACCTTCCAGGAGGTCTGCAGCAGCGGGTAGTTCCACGGGGTGATCAGCGCACAGACACCGACAGGCTCGCTGAGCACGCGACTGTGCACGTCCGACCGGCCGGTGTCGACCGTCCGCTCACCCACGGTCGCGGCGAGGTCGGCGTAGTAGCGGAACACGCCGACGACGTCGGACACGTCGATGCGGCTCTCGACGATCCGCTTGCCGGTGTCGAGCGACTCGGCCCGCGCGACCTCCTCGGTGTCGGCCTCGAGGAGGTCGGCGACCCGGTGGAGCAGCTTGCCGCGCTCGCTCGCGGGCCAGTCGCGCCACGGACCGTCGTCGAACGCGCGCCTCGCCGCGACGACCGCCGCGTGCGCGTCGGCACGGTCGCCCTCGTCGACGGTGGCCACGAGGGCGCCGTCGGCCGGGCATCTGATCTCACGGGTCCTGCCGGCCGCGGCCGGCACCCACTCACCGTCGACGTACATCTCGGGCATCGCTCACCTCCGATCCACCGAACCTACCGCGGTGGACGAGTGCCAGCCGAGGCGTCGCGAGATCGCCTCGCCCGCCGCGACGACGGACGCCGCGACCTGGTCGATCCTGCCCTCCAGCCGGAAGCCGGGACCCGACGCGCTGACCGAGGCGATCACGTGACCGCGCGAGTCGTACACCGGACCCGCGATCGCCGTCAGGCCGAGCTCTAGCTCGTTGACCGCCACCGCGTATCCGGTCTCCCGCACGGTCGCGAGCTGGCTCTCCAGCTGGCGCAACGACGAGACCGTGTGCTCGGTGAAGCGCTCCAACGGCGAGCGCACCACGTCGGACAGCCGGCGGTAGGAGTGGAAGGCCAGCAGCACCTTGCCGTTCGACGTGGCGTGCAACGGGATGCGCCTGCCGACCCAGTTGTGGATCTGCAGCGCGGACGGGCCTGCGGCCTGGTCGATGTACAGGGCGGCGCCGTCGGACATCACCGTCACGTTGACGGTCTCGCCGACCTCGACCGCGAGCCGCTGGGTCACCACCCGGCTCTCCTGCACCAGGTCGAGCTGCTTCTGGGTGGCGCCGGCGAGCCTGAGCAGGGCGACCCCGAGGCGGTACTTGCCCCGGTCGCTGTCCTGCTCGACGAGGCCGCGGCGTTCGAGCGTGTTCACGAGCCGGAACGCCGTGGACTTGTGCACCCCGAGCTCCGCCGCGATCTCGGTGACACCCACGTCGCCCTCGCGCGCCATGATCTCGAGGATCGTGACCGCGCGATCGACCGACTGCACGCCCGCGCTGTCCGCGCCGGTGTTGCCCATGCCGCAACCGTAGTGCACCTGACGCGACCGCGGAACGCCGAAGATCCGGCCGCCTGAGGCGACCGGATCCCCGGGTGCGTACCGGCGCGCGGTCAGGCCGGCGCAGCGGTCACGAGCTGCTGCTTCGGGATCGCCTTCTCCTTGTCAACGAACGGCTTCTCCACCACCACCGCGGGCACGCGGGCCGACGGCGTCTCGACCTCGAGCTGCGTGCCGAGCTCGGTGTGCTCGACGGAGACCATCGCCATGCCGATGTTCCGGTCGAGCGACGGCGAGTGGCAGGCCGAGGTGACCTTGCCGGCGAGCACGCCGTTGGCGTACAGGGGGAAGACGTCGATCATCGAGCCGTCGTTGTACGAACCGAGGCGGTCGCCACCGATCTCGAGGCCGACGATCTTGCGCTTCACGCCCTCGGCCTTGATCCGGGTGAGGGCCTCCTTGCCGATGAAGTCGGCCTCCTGGTCGACGTCGACCATCCAGTCGTAGCCCATGCCGACCTCGTACGGGTTGGTGTCGAACCACATGTCGGAACCGAAGGCGAGGATGCCGCCCTCGATCCGACGGATGTGGCAGGGCCCGATGACCTCGAGACCGTGCGGCCTGCCCGCCTCGAGCACCTTCGCCCAGAGGCGGTCGGCGTTGCCGTTCTTCGTCGCGTCGTAGAGGTAGATCTCGTAGCCGAGCTCGCTCGTGTACCCGGTGCGGGACACCAGCACGCGCAACCCGTCGATCTCGTAGCGACGCAGGTAGTAGTACGGCACCTCGCGGATGCTCTCACCGAACAGGTCGACCATCACGTCGATCGACTTCGGGCCCTGCACCTGCACGGGCGCAATGTCGACCTCCTTGATCTCCACGTTGAAGTTCGACCGGTACGCGACACCGCGTGCCCAGAGCTCGACGTCGCTGTCGGCGAGGGACAGCAGGAACCGGTTCTCCTCCAGCCGCAGCAGGACGGGGTCGTTGATGATCCCGCCGTCGGGCAGCGTGAGGAACACGTACTTGCACTGCTCGACGCGACACTTGCCGAGGTCACGGGGGATCAGCAGGTTGGTGAACTCGAACGCGTCGGGTCCGCTGATCTCGATCTGCCGCTCGACACCGACGTCCCACAGCGTCACGCCGTTCAGCAGGTGCCAGTACTCCTGCACGGGGTCGCCATAGTGCCGCGGGTGGTACGTGTGGTTGTAGACGCTGTACAGCTGCACCCCGTGCTGACGGGACGAGTAGAAATACGGCGACTTCCGGATACGCGAGTACTGCAGTACACCTGGATTCTCGTTCACCTGAGACAACGTGCTCACTCCTTCCTGCTACGGTGGAAATTCAGGGGTCGCGGACAGAACGTCCGACTGACTTATGGGGGCATTTCGAAACTGATGGCCAGCCGAGCGGCTTGACCTCTCTATCCTGGGAGCCTACCCTCATTATGTGGGATGTGGTCTCATGATGTAGAACTCTGAAGGGGGCCTTTCTTGCCGCCGCCAGCGACCGGCACGCAGGCCGTCGACCGGGCCGCCGAGCTGCTCAGCCTCGTCGTCGAGTCGACAGAACCGCGCAGCTTCACCGACCTCGTCCGGGAGACCGGCCTCGCGAAGTCGACCGCGTCCCGGCTGCTCCAGGCACTGGAGCGCCACGGTCTGTTGCTGCGCGACGACGCCGGGCAGTTCCGGCCCGGTGCCCAGTTCTCGCTGTACGCACTGCGCCACGAACCGACCGACGGGCTCGTCGACATCGCCGGCAAGACGCTGCGGCGCCTCGGTGAGGAGACCGGCGAGACCGTGAACCTCGCCGTCCCGCGCGCCGGCCTGGTCGTCGAGGTCGCGCAGATCGACTCCGCGTACCTGCTCGGCGCGACCAACTGGGTCGGCACCCACGTGCCCGCCCACTGCTCCGCCCAGGGCAAGGTGCTGTACGCGTACGGCGCGCTCGCACAGCCGGAGGAGCCGCTCGAACCACTCACGCCGCATACCATCACCGAGCCCTCGATGCTCGGGCGCGAGCTGCGTCAGGTGCGGCGACAGGGCTATGCGATCTCCAACGAGGAGCTCGAGGCGGGACTCGTCGCGGTCGCCGCCCCGATCAGGACCCGCGGCGCCGCGACGGTCGCGGCCATCGGTATCACGGGGCCATCGCCCCGCATGATCGACCGCACCGCGGCGCTCGGCCGGCTCCTCGTCGCCGAGGCTCGCCGGCTGTCGCGTCAGCTCGGCTACCGACCCGAACACGACTCCACCTCCTAGTGTTGGGCCTCGGCGAGCAGACGCTGCCGCCACCGCTCGGTCTCCGCCACCTGGTTGAACGTGAAGATATGCAGGCCGGCCACCGGCGTCTGCTGCCGCGCCAGCGCCGTGGTCGTACGGCGCAGGTACCGCTCGGGCGAATAGCCGCCGGGGCCTGCCATACGCAGGAACCAGCTCGGGTGCTTGCCGAGGAACCTCGTCGACTCCCCGACGCCGATCTTGGCGGCCATCGACACGAGCTTGGCGCGCTCGACCGGACCGGCCACCCCGAGGTAGAGGGGTAGCCCGACACCGCGTGCCCGCATCCGCTTGACCCAGCGCGCGACGACCGTGTGGTCGAAGCACAGGTTGCTGACGACGTAGGTCGCATGGCCGCGCTTGTCCCACATCGCCTGCACGACGATGTCGTCGGAGAGCGTCGGGTGCGACTCCGGGTACCCGGTGATGCCGACCTGCCGGAACGGGCGCCCGAGGTCGGTCAGCCGCCGGAGCACGTCGAGTGCCGCGGTGAACTCACCCACGGGTGGATCGGCGTCGCCCGCGGGGACGAACACGTCGGAGACGTTCGCCTCGCGCAGCCGCGCGACGAGGTCGGCGAGGTGGACGTCGTCCTCGACGAGCCTGGCCGACAGGTGCGGCACGACGTGGTAGCCGGCGAGCGCCAGCCTGGTCGCGACGTCGACCGTCGGGCCGAGGCCCTTGGTCGGCGACGCGGTCACGGCCACACTGACGTCGAGCGGCACGTGCGCGCGGATCGCCTCCTCGGCGGCGGCCGTGGGGATGATCTCGTACCTGGGCGCGGCGAGCAGCCCGGTGAGCACGGTGGGACGAACCAGCACACTGTTGCGCATCAGGCAACCAATCTCTCAATACGCAATATGTGGTGAGAGTAGCTCGGCCACCCGACGTCGACACCGGCGCGTTTCACTCAGTGCAACACCAATATGCGGTGCACCCTTAATCGCTGGCCCGCCCCTTTCACGTTGATCACGTTAACGTGATCAACGTGAACTTCACCTCGTCCGGGGACGAGGTGAAGTCCAGCTTCACGAGGTTAACGTGTTCAATCGGGACAGGGCGGGGACCGACCTACAGGTCGGCGGCGACCAGCTCGGCGATCTGCGCCGCGTTGAGTGCGGCGCCCTTGCGCAGGTTGTCGCCGCAGCAGAACATGTCGAGCGACCGCGGGTCGTCGAGCGCGCGGCGGATGCGGCCGACCCAGGTCGGGTCGGTGCCGGTGGCGTCGACGGGCGTCGGGAAGTCGCCGGCGGCCGGGTCGTCGCACACCACCACGCTGGGTGCGTCGGCGAGCACGCGGCGCACCTCGTCGACGTCGACCTCGTCGCGGAAGCCGGCGTGGATCGCGAGGGCGTGCGTGCGCATGACGGGCACCCGCACGCAGGTCGCGGACACGCGCAGGTCGGGACGGTCGAGGATCTTGCGCGACTCGTTGCGCACCTTGAGCTCCTCGGAGCTCCAGCCGTCGTCCTTCAGCGAGCCGGCCCACGGTACGACGTTGAGCGCCAGGGGCGCCGGGAACGGGCCGAGGTCGTCGCCGACGACGCGCCGGACGTCGCCGGGCGCGGTGCCGAGCGTACGGTCGCCGGCCACCTTCTCCAACTGCGAGTACAGCGTGTCGATGCCCTCCTGACCGGCACCCGACGCCGCCTGGTACGAGGCCACGACGAGGTCCTCGACGTGGTAACGGCGGTCGAGTGCGCCGATGACGACGATCATCGAGAGGGTGGTGCAGTTCGGCGTGCTGATGATGCCGAGCGGGCGGTCGGCCGCGGCGCTCCCGTTGACCTCGGGTACGACGAGAGGCACGTCGGGGTTCATCCGGAACGCACCGGACTTGTCGACGACGACGGCACCGCGCGAGGCCGCGATCGGCGCGTACTGCGCCGCCACCTCGTCGGGCACGTCGAACACCGCGACGTCGACACCGTCGAACACCTCGGGCGCGAGCGCCTCGACCTCGACCTCGACGCCGCGTACGTCGATGCGCCGGCCGGCGGACCTCGGCGAGGCGACCAGCCGGACGTCGCCCCAGACGTCGTCGCGCGTGGACACCAGGTCGACCATCACCGTGCCGACGGCACCGGTGGCCCCGATCAGCGCGAGAGTCGGCTTGCTCGCACTCTGTGTTCCCATGCGACCGCTCATCTGCCCGTTCCTCCGTAGACCACTGCCTCGACCTGGTCGGAGTCGAGGTCGAACGCGCTGTGCACGGCCGTGACCGCGTCGTTGACGTCGTCGCCGCGGACGATCACGGAGATGCGGATCTCCGAGGTCGAGATCATCTCGACGTTGACGCCGGCGTCGGCGATGGCCGCGAAGAACGCCGCCGACACGCCCGGATGGCTGCGCATGCCCGCGCCGACGAGCGACACCTTGCCGATCGCGTCGTCGTACAGCAGGCGCTCGAACCCGATCTGGTCCTTCACCTTGGCGAGGGCCTTCATCGCCGCATCACCGTCGGTCTCGGGCAGCGTGAACGACACGTCGGTGCGCCCGGTCGTGGCCTGTGAGACGTTCTGCACGATCATGTCGACGTTGATCGCCGCGCCCGCGACCGTGCGGAAGATCGCGGCGGCCTCGCCCGGCTTGTCGGGCACGCCGACGACCGTGACCTTCGCCTGGCTCCTGTCGTGTGCGACACCGGCGATGATGGCGTTCTCCATGTCGGCACCTCCTTCGGTGTCGGCGGACTTGTCTGCGACCCAGGTGCCCTCGCGCTGCGAGAACGACGACCGCACGTGGATCGGAATGCCGTACCTGCGCGCGTACTCGACGCAGCGCACTTGCAGGACCTTCGCGCCGGACGCGGCGAGCTCGAGCATCTCCTCGTACGCGACCCTGCCCAGCCGCCGCGCGGACGGCACGATGCGCGGGTCGGCGGTGAACACGCCGTCGACGTCGGTGTAGATCTCGCAGACGTCGGCGCCGAGCCCGACCGCGAGCGCGACGGCGGTCGTGTCGGACCCGCCGCGCCCGAGCGTGGTGACGTCCTTGCTGTCCTGGGACACCCCCTGGAAACCGGCGACGATCGGGATCGCGCCGGCCGCGAGCGCCTCGCTGATCCGACCCGGCGTGACGTCGACGATCCGCGCCTTGCCGTGGCTGCTGTCGGTGACCACGCCTGCCTGGCTACCGGTGTACGAGCGCGCCTCGAACCCGAGGTTGGCGATCGCCATCGCGACGAGCGCCATCGAGATGCGCTCGCCGGCGGTGAGGAGCATGTCGAGCTCGCGTCCGGGCGGGACAGGTGAGACCTGCTGGGCGAGGTCGGACAGCTCGTCGGTGGTGTCACCCATCGCGGACACCACGACGGCGACGTCGTTGCCGTCCCTGCGGGTGGCGACGATGCGCCGCGCGACCCGCTTGATGCCTTCGGCGTCGGCGACGGACGAGCCGCCGTACTTCTGAACGATCAGCAAGACGCGCACGCCTCCGCGGACAGGGACACCAGGAATCCCCAGTCTACGTACGGCACCAGGCGTCCCTCACCTGGAATACGCGTCTCGGCATCCGGACGCCGAGGCCCCTCGGTCAGAGGACGCCGACCTCGTCGGCGGCCTCCACCGTGAGGTCCTCCGCGACGTCGAGGCGCGCGTGCGCCACGACGGCCTGCAGGGCGCGCAGCGCCGCGCCCGCGTGGTTGCCCCAGTGGTTGAAGTAGGAGTACTGCCACCACCACAGCGCCTCGATGCGGTTGCCCTCCTCGTAGTGGCGCAACCCGTGGGTGAGGTCGGCGGCGATGTCGGCGAGGTCGTCGGACAGGCGGTACGCCTCGAGCTCCGGCTTCTTGGAGAAGGGGTCGAAGACCTCGACGTAGTCGTCGACGTCCGCCAGGCGGGCCGCGAGTCCCTGACGGAGCGCGTCGACGTCGCCCTCCAGCGCGTGGGGCGGCTCGATGTTGCCCTCGGGGACGACGTCCTCGTTGGCGCCGAGCTGCGCGCCGATGAACGAGATCTGCGACACCTCGAGCAGCAGGAAGGGCACCACGCCCTCCTCGCCGTCACCGAGCGCGACCCGTTCCAGGCCGTCGAGGTAGTTGGCGATGTGCTGCGCCACCTGGTCGGCGAACGCTTCGAGATCGGTAGTGCTCATGCGCGACCGCCTCCTCCCGCACCTCCGGCAGGTGTCGCGACAGCCACCGCGCTACGAGAGGTCGCATCGCGACCCCTACCTGCGGTGCGCTCGTCGAGCTCCATCGCTTCGGTACTCATCATCTCCCCCGTCCAACAGCAGCAAGATCACGGGCAGTCAGGTCACGAGCCATCGAGCTGCCTCCGTCCCTCGAACGCGCGACCGAGCGTGACCTCGTCCGCGTACTCCAAGTCGCCCCCGACCGGGAGGCCACTGGCGATCCTGGTGACCCGCAGCCCGAGAGGCTGAAGTACCTCACGATAGAGGTAGGTCGCCGTCGCCTCACCCTCCCAGTTCGGATCGGTGGCCAGCACCACCTCGGTGACCGCACCGGGCGTGAGCCGGTCGCGCAGTCCCGCGATCCGCAGGTTGTCGGGGCCGATGCCGTCGATCGGGCTGATCGCGCCGCCGAGCACGTGGTACTTCCCGCGGAACGCGCGGGTGCGTTCGATGGCGAGGACGTCCTTGGGCTCCTCGACCACGCAGATCACCTGGGTGTCGCGCCGCGCGTCGGTGCAGATGCGGCACTCCTCCTGCTCGGACACGTTGCCGCAGGTGCGGCAGAACCGCACCTTCTCGGTGAACGCGACGAGCACGTCGGCGAGCCGCCTGGTGTCGATCGGGTCGCCGGCGAGCATGTGGAACGCGATGCGCTGGGCGCTCTTCGGCCCGATGCCGGGCAGCCTGCCGAGCTCGTCGATGAGGTCCTGGATCGCGCCCTCGTACACGTGGAGTCTGCCCGAGCCCGCTCAGGCGCCGAGCATGCCGGTGCCCATGCCGCCGCCCAGCGCCTGGGCGAACGGACCGAGCCGCTGGGTCTGCAGCTCCTGGGCGTTGGCGGAGGCGTCGCGCACCGCGGCCACGACGAGGTCGGCCAGCGTCTCGGTGTCGTCGGGGTCGACGGCCTTGGGGTCGATGAGCAGCGCCTTGAGCTCACCCGTGCCCGACACGGTCGCCTTGACCAGCCCGCCGCCGGCGGAGCCGTCGACCTCGGCCTCGGCCAGCTCCTGCTGGACCTCCACCATCTGTTGCTGCATCTGCTGGGCCTGCTGCAGCAGCTCGTTCATGTCCGGGTTGCCTGGTATCACGGGCGCTCCTGCGTCTTCGATGGGTCACGCCGCCCGCCATGGGTCGACGACGTCCTCACGGGCGAGCCTACGACTCGTCAGGGCTCGTCGATGACCCGGGCGCCGAGCTCGCGTTCGAGCAGTGGGAGGCCGGTGAGGTCGCCGTCACCGGAGTCGGCGACCACGTCGTCGGTCTCCTCGTCGGGCAGGTCGGCGGGTGGGGTGGGGTCCGGCGGGACGGGGGGCTCGTCGCGTCGCGGTGCCGGCGCGGGCGTGGCGGCCGGCGAGGCCGCCGGGGCGTCGCCGCCCTGCGACGCGGGCGCGGGGCCGGAGCTCGCCTCGATCCGCCAGTCGACGCCGAGCACCTCGGCGAGTGCCTCGCGGAGCACGGTGTCGCAGCCGTTCTGCGCGAAGCCCTTGGCGTCGCCCTCGCGGGGGAAGACCAGGCGGAGCACGCCGCCCTCGGCGCCGGCCACCTGCGCCTTGCCGTCGAGCACCATCCAGGCGAACCTGCGCCTGGCCTTGACGGCCTCGAGCACCTCGGGCCAGAGCCGGCGCAGCTCACCGACGTCGGCGACGTCGCGTGCCCGCGCGTCGCCGGACGGCGCGACCGGGCTCGAGGCGGGGGTCGCCTCAGCGGGCGGTGGCGCGGAGGCCGCGGGCGCCGGCTCCTCGACAACGGGAGGCGCGGTCGGCACCTCGGGCGCCCGGGCCTCCGTGGGAGGCGTCGGGACGTCGGCGGGCGGAGCCTCGACCACCGGGTCGGGAGCCGGTGCCGGTGCCGGCGCCGGCGCCGGGGTGGACGGGACGGGCTCGGCGCGCGCAGGGGCCGGCGGCGCCTCGGACCCCGTGTCGGGCGCGGAGCCGACCATGCGCAGCCGGCGTTCCATCCGGTCGAGCCGGGCGGCGAGCGCGGCCTCGCCGCCGAGCGCCTCGGGCAACAGCAACCGGGCGCACATCAGCTCCAGCAACAGCCGGGGCGCGGTGGCCCCGCGCATCTCGGTGAGCGCGTCGCTCACGATGTCGGCGGCCCTGGTGAGCGCGGCGGCTCCCCCGCGGTCAGCCTGGCCGCGCATGCGCTCGAGCCGGTCGGGCGGCGCGTCGAGCAACCCGCGGTGCTCGACGTCGGGGACCGCGGCGAGGACGACGAGGTCGCGGAGGCGCTGCAGCAGGTCGGCGGCGAACCTGCGCGGGTCATGGCCGCTGGAGATCACCTGGTCGACGGTCTCGAAGACGGTAGCCCCGTCACCCGCGGCGAGGGCGTCGACGACCTGGTCGAGGAGGTTCTCGTCGGTGTAGCCGAGCAGCGCGACGGACTGCTTGTACGACACGCCCTCGGCGCCCGCGCCGGCGAGCAGCTGGTCGAGCACGGACAGGGCGTCGCGTGCGCTGCCGGCGCCCGCGCGTACGACCAGGGGCAGCACCGCGGACTCGACGGCGATGCCCTCGTCCTCGCACATCCGGGCGAGCAGCGACCGCAGCACCTGCGGCGCGATGAGCCGGAACGGGTAGTGGTGCGTGCGCGACCTGATCGTGCCGATGACCTTCTCCGGCTCGGTCGTGCAGAAGATCAGCTTGACGTGCTCGGGCGGCTCCTCGACGAGCTTGAGGAGGGCGTTGAAGCCGTCCTTGCTCACCATGTGCGCCTCGTCGATCACGTAGATCTTGAAGCGCGACGACACGGGCGCGAAGAACGCGCGCTCGCGCAGCTCGCGGGCGTCGTCGACCCCGCCGTGCGAGGCGGCGTCGATCTCGATCACGTCGATGCTGCCGGGGCCGTTGGGCGCGAGCGCGACGCAGGAGTCGCAGGTGCCGCACGGCTCGGGGGTGGGACCCTGAGCGCAGTTGAGCGAGCGGGCCAGCACGCGGGCGCAGGTCGTCTTGCCGCAGCCGCGCGGGCCGCTGAACAGGTAGGCATGGTGCACCCGGCCGTTGCGGATCGCCTGCTGGAGCGGCTCGGTCACATGCTCCTGGCCGACGACCTCGGCGAACGATCCGGGGCGGTACTTCCGGTACAACGCGAGGGACACGCCAGTGACCCTACCCCGCACCCCCGACACCCAGCAGGCCCGTTCCGCCACCGCCGGATCCAGCGCACGCCAGCGGCGAAACCGCCGACGTGTGAGCGAGGGACGAAGGACCGAAGCCCCCAACCAGAGGCATTCCACAGGGAGCCGGGAACGGGGGGTCCGGGGGCTCGGCCCCCGGGTAGATACGAGGCACCGGGGAAGGTGCGTCTGCCAGCACCGAACAAGGGCTGCCGGGACCCCTCACGCACCCGACAGAGCCTGCCGACCCTTGCTGCCTTCCGGCCCTGGGGGAGTTGAGCTGGGTGACGCCGCGTGAGGGGCCTGAAAGCAGGCTAACAGGTGGCCGGTACGCTCGGATCACACCGGGAGGATTCGCCTAGTGGCCTATGGCGCACGCTTGGAAAGCGTGTTGGGGGCAACCCCTCGAGAGTTCGAATCTCTCATCCTCCGCCAGCCTGACCAGGCAAAACGCACAGGGCCGGCCCGCTCGGGCCGGCCCTGCTTTCTGTGGGTAGTCTCAGTTGATCTCGATCAGGCCGGGATCCGACGCCTGTCGAACCATCATCGTCGCGTCATGAACGCCTGGTTCATGTCCAACCACGGCGCGCCCTTCGCGACGTCCTGGTCACTGGAGTACGACCCCGACGGCACGCCCCCGGCGCGGGCCGCGGCAGGCGTCATACTCACCCCCGTCGAGGGAGAAGACGACTGGTGGTTCCCCTGCTGCGCGGACTAACAACGGCGACCTCATCACGACTGACGACCGGGTTCACTGCACGGTGGATGTCGCGTCGCGGACTTCGCGCCAGCCGGGGTTTGTGAGCCACCGGTCGGCGATGTGGACCGTCGGCGAAATCTCGTTGCCGTCGTTCACGTCGCGGACCCGGGCGGCACCGTCCTCATCGTCCCGAAACCGCACGGAGCGGTGGGGGATCCGGTGCAGGGTCAAGGCAGTCCGCAACCTGATGCCAAACGGACATCCTGGCTTGAAGTACACGACCGGCTCTTCCATGTGACTTCCCCTTGATAGGAATCCCATCATAGCCTTACTATGACGAACATACTGGTACTGTGACGTGTGGCCGTCAAGGGATCGACCGGACATCGCCAGCGCCAGGCCGAAGCCACCAAGCGGGAGGTGGCACGCATCGCCCGGGCGCTGTTCGCAGAGCACGGCTACGTCGCCACCACGATCAGCACCATCTCCGCCGAGGCAGACATCCCGGTCCAGACGATCTACTCGGCCTTCGGATCGAAGGCGAAGATCCTCGACAAGATCACCGAGCTCTGGATGAGCGAGACTCAGACGACGTCACGTGCCGCCGCGTATCTAAACGAGCCAGACCCCGCCCGGCAGCTGAGGATGCTCGCCGAGCTCAACCGGCGCCAGATGGACGTCGGCTCCGACGTCGTCGTGATCTACCAGGAAGCGGCGGCGTCGGACCCGCAGATGGCCGAGACCCTGCGCAACGTCTTGGCCGCACGCGAGCGCGAGATCCGCAAGCTCATCGACGCCCTCGCCCCGCGGCTCCGCTCTGACCTCACGGTCGACTCGGCCCTCGACCTCACGCTGGCGCTCACCCTGCCCGAACTCTTTCACTTGCTCGTCGTCGAGCGGGGATGGAGCCCCCTCCGCTACGAGGCGTGGCTGGGAACCACCCTGGTCAGCCAACTCCTCCGAGACTGACCCGCGGCCGCACGTCGGGCGGCGATCATCGCCGCCCGCGAACTCGAGGTCGAACGCATCCGATCGGCAATGCAGCGAGCCCAGGAGCTCACCGATGGGGCCGGCGAAGCACTCGAAGCTGCTGCCGCAGGCTGAGAACCCTTCGTTGCAGGAGCCGCTGACCCCGAGCCAGACTGAAGGAGCACAAGTCGACCGATGCACCTGGAAGACGAGACCGCGCTGCTCGTCGACGGCCGGCTCGAACGCGCCGACGGCGCCGTCAACCTCGTTGCCGAACGGCTCACCCCGGTTGCACGTCGGGACACGGTCACGTGCCGCGATTTCCGGTAGAACCTCGTTACGCCTTGGTCTCAGTCTTGGTCTCATCCACCACCGTCCGGTGGCGTACGCCTCGTCCCGCAGTCCGACGATTCCTGCGAGTGAGTACACAGCGGAACGTCGGCGAACTACGCCGTGCGGACTTGGAAAGCGTGTTGGGGGCAACCCCTCGAGAGTTCGAATCTCTCATCCTCCGCCAGCCTGACCAGGCAAACGTCGAGGCCGACCCAAATGGGTTCATCGTCGCCACCAAGGCTGCGCCTAGCTGTTCAGGCTGCCGAATTCTCGGTGCGAGGAACGGGAGCTAAGAAGGTGGACGAGACCGGCCGCCTCGCTCTCAGGTAGGTCACACACTGCCGCTGTCGTACTAGACCTGTTTCGGTTGAGGATCGTCCTGCGGAAATTCGGTTGGGGCGCGGCTTGGCGCTTGGTTACCGTCGGCCACTGTGACCCATCCAGGCTTCGATTCGTACCTGATCTGCGCGACGCCACGCTCTGGAAGTACCCTGCTGTGCGGTCTGCTGGAGTCGTCCGGAGTCGCTGGCCGCCCAGCCTCCTACTTTAACCGTCGGGCTCTGCATGACTACGCCGACGATTGGCGGATAGCTCGACCTCGTGACGGACGGATCGACGAAGCGTACGTTCGAGCGGCGCTGGCCGCCGGCAAGACATCGAATGGTGTCTTCGGCGGAAGGATCATGGCCGAGACGCTGCCGGAACTGATCGGTGACCTTGCCGCCGATTCTGGATCAGCGGTGACCGATGTAGAGCTGTTGAGCGCCCAGTTGGGTCGGCTCAGATTCGTTCACCTGCGACGACGTGATGTCGTGGCCCAGGCGGTGTCGTGGGCGAAGGCGCTGCAAACCCACTATTGGCATCCGGGTGAGGCCGTCAAACCCGGAGGTCAACATCCTCACTATGACGAAGAACTGATTGGCCGGCTGGTCGCCGCAGAGCAATTGTCAATACCTGTGGATAGGTGTGTCATGCAGCTTGCTGCTGACTCGGTTGGTCGTCGGGTCGTTCGACGAGTTTGCCTTTCTTGAAGGTCGCTCCTGTTCGGACGAGGGCGACGAGGTGGGGTGCGTTGACGG